>CAWWCX010000023.1:0-20639 GCA_963935445.1 uncultured Roseibacillus sp. | reverse complement strand
TCTAGTACGGTCTCGTGGGCTCGGAGATGTGTATAAGAGACAGCCTCAAAGCTTCCCCCTCCCGCTGGCAACCCTCCCGGGTTTCCCGGCATGGAGGAACAGACCGTTTTCCATTCCGGTCATTTCTCCGGATGCACACCATCCAGACGGCCGGTTTACCAGTATAGAGTCAACCCGGGCTTGACAAACCGCTCACGCACTTCGGTGCCCTTGCGCCACTCGACATGACCATCCATGAAGCCTACGTGCACTCCCTGGAATTCCTTTTCGCTCTGCTTGTGGAAGTTCCCGATTCGACGGTTATTCCAAACCATCGCGAGATCGACCCATAGGATCTTGTACGCAACCTCCTCACCAACCCTCGTCGGGGTCCAGCGATAGGTATCGTCATCCTCATTGTAGACGTCTTCCCTGATCCGTTCCCAATCGTCGGGCGGAAGGAACTCCCCGCCTTCCGTCCAGATCGGATCATCAATGACGTAGGCATAACTGAAGAGAGTGGAAGATCCCTCCTCCGTTCCCCCGTAATTCCAGATATCGAGGTTGTTCTGACAACGGTCCTCACCCTCCGAGGTCCAGCATTCGTTGGACTTCCCGTAAGCCAGGTCCTTGGTGATCTCATTGCGATCCCGGAATTCCCAGGTCAGCCAGAAGGGAGCATTCCCAAAATGCGCCTTCGGAAAGATCCCGTTGTTCTCACCGGCCTCCGCCATGGCGATGGACGAAAGTTGCCGGATATCCGACACCGCTCCCGCCTTGTGGGCAGCCGTGGTGACCCTCCCCACCCCTGCCAGGACCAAGACCCCGAGGGTCAGGATGATGGCAACAACTACCAGCACTTCGATCAGGGTGAAGCCACTTCTTCGAACAAAGGTTCCTAGTCTCATAAGACTAAGTGGGTGAGTAAACATCCCGCCCCCGATGTCAATTCCAAGAACCTCCCCGAGTCTGATCCATGGACTTTTTAAATTTGTATGACATATTTTCCCACCGCTGCCGAGCCCGGGGACTGGCTCTCTTCTCATCCTTCCTGACCCCGACTTCTCTTCCACATGGTTTACAAACGATCTCCGGACCGCTAGAGGGAGCCATCATGACCATGCGAACCATTGGACTCACCGTCGCTCTCGCCTTCAGCGGATTGGCCCTCGCCGAGGACACTGGCGATGCCCAGGCCGGCAAAAAACCGGAACCGGCTGCCAAGGCCACTTCCAAACCCCGAGTCACCCTCGAAACAAATTTTGGAAACATCGTCCTTCAGCTCGACCCCGAAAAAGCCCCCATCACTACCACGAACTTCCTCGGATATGTCAGCGATGGCTTCTACGACGGCACCATCTTCCACCGCGTAATCAGCACGTTCATGATTCAGGGTGGAGGGTTCGAACTGGTCGATGGAAAGGGAACCCAGAAAAAGACAAAGGCCCCCATAAAGAACGAAGCCAAGAACGGCCTCAAGAATGTGCGGGGCGCGATCTCCATGGCTCGGACGAGTGCTCCTGACAGCGCCACCACCCAGTTTTTCATCAACGTCGTCGACAACCCCGGCCTCGACCCCAAGAGCGCGGACAACCCTCGGGGGTTCTCTCCTGACGGCTACGCTGTCTTCGGCATGGTGGTAGAGGGGATGGACGTCGTGGATAAAATCAAGTCGATGGACACCGGCGTGAAGCGCCTCAAGGCCCGCCATCCGAGTGGCCAGCTCCTCGAACGCCCCATGTCCGATGTTCCTCTCCAGAATGCCGTAATCAAGAAGGCCTCCGTGGCCAAGTAAGTGCGACCACCAGTGCTGCTTTTCCCACGAGGCCACCGTCCACCAGGCTCTCCGTCATGCCCTGGCTCTTTCCCATCCTGGCCTACCTCGTCGGATCCATCCCCTTCGGGGTCCTCCTTGCAAGGTCACGGGGAATTGATATCCGGGCACACGGTTCGGGGAACGTGGGCGCCACCAACGTCTTTCGTGTGGTGGGCAGGAATTTTGGTATCGCCTGCCTCATCCTCGACTTCCTGAAGGGCTTTGTTCCCGTCGCCCTTGCCACCAATCTCCTGCGAATCACGGGAGTCTCCCCTGCCATTCCGATCCCCTTTTTATGGGAGTTCACCACGGAGCTCGCCCCGGACCAGCAGCTCCACCTCCACAGTCTCCATGTCATCACCGCCCTCGCCGCCATCATGGGCCATAACTACTCGGTGTTTCTCCGAGGCAGGGGAGGCAAGGGGATTGCCACCTCTGCCGGCGTCCTGGTCGCCCTGATGCCTCTGGTCCTGCTGGGCGGCATGGCCGTCTTCGCCACCACCTTTTTCTTCAGTCGCCTTGTGAGCCTGAGTAGCATTCTCTCCGCCCTGAGCCTGCCCATCTTCTGCCACCTCTTCGATCGCATCCGCCACGTTGACGGAGACCAGTCCCAGCCAACCCTCTGGGAGGCCGGAGCCTGGAATAAACCGCTGATGGTCTTTGCCCTCGTCACCTGCTCCCTGGCGGTTTGGCGCCACCGCGCCAACATCCAACGCATTCTGGCCGGCACGGAGGACCGGCTCACCAGCAGGCCCCGGAATCCTCCTCCCTCGCCACCGGATTCTCCCCGGGAAAACTCCAATCATGAATCCTGACTCATTCCCCCACTCCCCCCACGTCGTCATTCTAGGCTGTGGATCGTGGGGAACCGCCCTTGCCTCCGTCCTGATCCACTCCGCCCGTGGAGTGACCCTTGTGGGTCGTGATGAGGAAGTCCTTGAGGATATCAACGCCAATAACCGCAACGAACGCTACCTTCCTGGAAGCAAGCTCGATTCCGGCATCACAGCCACTGATGACCTCGCTACCTCAGTGGAGGCCGATCTCATTCTCTTCGCAGTTCCCAGCGCCGCCACCCGGGACGTGGCCAGCAAACTCGCGACCCTTGCTCTCAAGCCCCATGCCATCCTGATCGCCTGCTCCAAGGGCATCGAGCGCGGCAGCGGCCAACGCATGTCCGAGATTATCGGGGAAATCCTCCCTGCTCAACAGCTCGCCGTCCTCTCCGGACCCAACCACGCAGAGGAAGTCTGCAAGGGCCTTGCCACCGCAACCGTGATCGGGTCCCGGGAAGACGCGGTCCTCTCCTACCTGCAGCGCCTCTTCACTTCTCCTACCTTCCGCTCCTACACGAGTCATGACCTCACGGGCATGGAATGGGGCGGCGCCATCAAGAACGTCTTCGCCATTGCCTCCGGGATCGCCTCCGGGCTCGGCCTCGGCGACAATGCCACCTCCGCACTCGTTACCCGGGGACTCGCCGAAATGATCCGGCTTGGCACGGCCCTCGGCGGTCGCCCGGACACCTTTACCGGGCTCTCCGGTGTCGGTGACCTTATTGCCACCTGCTACTCCCACCACTCACGCAACTTCAGGGCCGGGATTTCCATCGGACGGGGAAAGACCGTCCAGGAAACCCTCGCTGCTGAAGGCATGGTCGTCGAGGGCATCCCAAATTGCCAATCCATCTACGAGGTGGCCCTCAGGACAGGTGTCCGCACTCCTCTCATCGACACTCTTCATTCCGTTCTCTATCGGGACAAATCCGCAGCTGCAGCGCTGCAGGAGCTTCTCACCCGTGCACCACGCTCCGAGACGGAGCGCTGAAACCCCTCATTCACGGGCAGCTACTGCCGCCTTTGTTCTCTGGAACCTGCAGAGAGCCTTCACGAGATGATGGCCCCGCGGAGAAGGCCGTCCGCGTCGATGCAGCCCCTGGCTTTGAGTCCGCCCTACACATCGAAGCCGTTCCCACTGGTGCACTCGAGGCCACAAACCATCCTCGAACCGATTCCCTCGAGACGAGAAAATTCCTCTGGCTTGGTCATTGCAACTTCGTGAAAGAACAGTGAACGTCTCCTCATGAGGATTTTCCTGACCGCCCTCGCCGCCAGTCTCATGCTGCCTGCTCCGGTCCTTGCCGAGGACCCTTCTCCAGAAGTTCCGATCCAGAAGAACGAGGAGAGTCCCAATGTCCTGAATCGCCGCGGGACCGAGCATTTCTTCGCCGGCCGCATCAAGGAGTCGCTCCGGGATTGGGACCGTGTGGTCAAGATGGTTCCCCAGCATGCTCCACACCACTGGCAGCGCGGCATCGCCCTCTACTATGCCGAGCGCTACGAGGACGGCGTGGCACAGTTCGAAAGCCATCAGACAGTCAATGGCACCGACGTCGAGAATGCCGTCTGGCATTTCATCTGTGCCGTTCGCGCAAAGGGAGGTTCGGTCCGGAAGGCCCGGGAAAAGATGTATCCCTATGCTGGCGACCGCCGCGTTCCCCTCAGGGAAGTTCACGATCTGTTCAAGGGTACGGGCTCGGAGGAAAAAGTGCTCGCCGCGGCCAACGAAGACCAGTCCGACAAGCTCAGACACCGCAATCACCTCTGCTACGCGCACCTCTACCTCGGACTCTACTACGAAGCTGTCGGGGAGGCCGAGAAGGCCGGAAAACACATGCGGTTGGCTGCCGTCGACTACAAGATGGACCACTACATGGGCAAGGTCGCCCAGATTCATCACAACCTGCGCAACGACCGGAAAAAAACCGTGCCCAGTAAAACCTCCCCGGGCAACTGAGAGGAATTGAGACCCCGCCCCTGACAGGCATCGAAGCCACACGCGGATCAGCAACTCTCACGGCGGCTCTGGTGTGGAGCTACACGAGCGGCATCAGCTTCGAGGCCACCAAGACCACCAGGAACCCGGCTACCCCCATCAGGGTCAGCATGACCGAGAACGTTTTCAGGGTCTCGCCTTCCGTCATTCCCGACATCTTTGAGATCACCCAGAAACCACTATCGTTCATCCATGGGCCGGGCTTCGACCCACAGCCAATCGCAAGGGCAAGGTAAAGCGGATGAAAATCCAGCTGCACCTCCTGCAGCAGCGAGGCCATGATCGCTCCGGTCGTCACCATTGATACCGTCGCCGAGCCCTGCGCCATCCGCACGAGGGCAGTGAGCACGAAGGCCACGATGAGGATCCGCCCCCCGGCACCTGAGCCGCTGAACCAATCCTTCAATGCTTCCGCGATTCCCGTCTCCTTCATGATCTGGCCAAAAGCGGCCCCTCCCGCCGTAATCAGGATGATGATCCCTCCTCCGGCCAGCGCACTCTGAATCACCTTGGGAAGTTCAGTTCCGGCGGGGCGGTAGCGCACCGCGAGAATCACGCCGATGAGGGCACCCACCGCCAGTGCCATGTGCTTGTCCCCAAGCATGAGAATCATCTCGCCTGCCAGCGGATAGTCCGTCTCCGATGCCTTGCCCCAGAACGAGGTCACAAGGGTTCCCGCCATGATGAGCAGGAAGGGAACCACGACGGGGAGGATGGCCACCGGAAGGGGCGGGAGCTTACGCTCCGGATCAGGCTCGAATTCCGACATGGCCGAGATGGCCGTCCGCCGCAGAGGAATGCGGAACGTCCGGTTCGCCCAGCGCGCGTACAGGTAGCCGACCGAGATCGTAATCACCCCCAGGACAAGCCCCCCCACAATCATGATTCCAAGGTCAAGCTCCCGCTGACCGGTGGCCTCAAGCGTCTGGTTCAGGTTCTCGACCACCGCAATCGGCCCTGGAGTGGGTGGCACCAGGGAATGCGCCATGCTTCCGCCTGCCACCACCGCGAGGAGGGCGAGGATGAACTTTTCCGGGTTCGCCCTCGCAAAGGTCCGGACCAACGGCACCATCAGGTAGAAGACGGTGTCGAAGAAGACGGGAATTCCGAGCAGGAAGCCACTGCTCAGAAAGCCAAGCGGTGCACGCTTCACCCCGAAGAGAGACAGGAACGCCTTTACGATCCGCTCCGCAGCCCCGCTCACCAGAAGGCACTGACCGATCACAGCCGCAATCGCGATGACCAGTCCAACCTTCCCACAGCCATTACCAAAGGCCCCTGCCAGCCGCTTGCCCGCACCCGCCAGCGAGGCCTCGCCCGGGGCGAGCAGGGCCACTACAAGCGCGCCCAGCATGAGGGCCAGGAACGGATGCATGCGGAATTTGAGGATGGCTGCCACCACCACCGCCATTCCCATCAAACAGATGATGATCGGACTCATCTGCCGCCTGCTCTCCTCCCCTTAGTATGCATTGACGATCATTCCTTGTTTCCAGTTCCGCAAAAAGCCTTCTAAAGAACCGCTCCCGATGTAAAGAGAGTTCGTCGCCACCGATCCGCATGCCTGACTCGCGCCCACGCAAAAAACCAGAGGAGCTTCGCAGCCACCGTTTCTTCGCACCGGATACCCAACGGGCCTTCGGACACCGCTCCCGACACAAGCAGCTCGGCTTCAATGGCAACGAGTTCATGGGCAAACCCGTCATCGCGATTCTCAATACCTGGAACGATTTCATCTCGTGCCACGCGCACTTCCGGCAGCGCGCCGAGGAAATCAAGCGCGGCGTCTGGCAGGCCGGCGGCTGCCCCGTCGAGGTCCCTGTCATGGGTCTGAGTGAGACATTCCTGAAGCCCACCTCGATGAGCTACCGGAACCTGCTGGCCATGGAGACCGAGGAAGTCCTGCGCGCTCACCCCGTCGACGGGGCTGTTCTCATGGGTGGCTGCGATAAAACCACACCAGGGCTTCTCATGGGCGCACTCATGGTGAACGTCCCCATCATCTTCATGCCAGGTGGCCCGATGATGCGGGGGAGCTGGCGGGGCAACCCGGTCGCCTCCGGCACCGATGTCTGGAAATACTGGGCCGAACGGGGTGCCGGCTGTCTCTCCTGCGACGCATGGAACGATCTGGAAGATCACATCGCACCCAGCCCCGGTCACTGCATGACGATGGGCACGGCCTCCACGATGACCTCCATCGCGGAAGTTCTTGGCCTCGCACTCCCCGGCTCAGCTTCCATCCCCGCAGTTCACTCCGCTCACTCCCGGATGGCCGCCCGCTGCGGACAGCGCATCGTTGATCTCGTCTGGGAAGACCTCAAGCCCGGGGACCTCCTCGACGAGCGTGCCTTTGAAAATGCCATCACCACCAACATGGCTCTCGGAGGCAGCACCAATGCGATCGTTCACCTTGTCGCGCTTGCCCGCCGGGCCGGCATCGATCTTCCCCTTGAGCGCTTTGACGAAATCGCAACCCGCACCCCTGTGCTTGCAAACCTGAAACCAAGCGGATCCTACGTGATGGGTGATTTCTTCGATGCCGGGGGCCTCTCCGCTCTCCTGACCCGCATCCGCGACCTCCTCCACCTCGACTGCCATACCGTCGCCGGCGTAACACTTGGCGAGTCTCTGGAGGAGGTGGAGGTATTCGACGAGGATGTCATTCGACCACTGGACAATCCCCTGACTCCCCAGGGAGGCACGGCCATTCTCCGTGGAAACCTCGCTCCGGACGGAGCGGTGATCAAACCCGCTGCCGCCGACCCCGCTCTTCTAAAACACCGCGGTCCCGCCGCCGTCTTCAAGGACCTTGCCGACATCAAGGCACGCATTCACGATCCCTCCCTCGCCCTCACCCCGGATCACATCATCGTGATGCAGAGCGGGGGTCCTCTCGGGGCACCAGGCATGCCGGAGTCCGGGATGCTTCCCCTGCCCAACTATCTTCTTGAGCAGGGAGTGCGGGACATGGTCCGCCTGTCGGATGCACGGATGAGTGGCACCAGTTATGGCACCTGCGTTCTCCATATCGCTCCCGAGTCCCATCTCGGCGGCCCACTCGCTCTCGTGCAGGACGGTGACATGATTGAAATCGATGTTTGCGCGCGACGCCTTCACCTCGAGGTCAGCGACGACGAACTCGCCCACCGCCGGGAAAACTGGACCGCACCACCTCCCCGCTTCAGCCGCGGCTACGGCAAGCTCTTCGAGGAGGAAGTCACCCAGGCGAACGAAGGGTGTGACTTTCGCTTCCTCGAGAATGACGGGTCAACAACTCCCGACCCCGAAATACACTGAAGCAAGTCCCGTCCGCACACTGCCCTGTAGCGCGACGGGGGCAGCACGAGGCCCCGCCACATCAATCTCGCCCCGCCACACTGTTCGTTCTCCGAACTGCGCGCTTGGGAATTTACTGAATTGAGTGTTTCCTCCCGCAGTGCAAACCGACCCCGTCACGCCTGAGCAGCTCCGCACGTCCGTCATCGCGGTTCCTCCCCTTGCCCGGGCGCAGGACCTCTCCATCAACCCCGCTGAAAACCATAAGATCGTCTCACACATTGAGGCAGGAGGAGTGCATACTCTCCTCTACGGCGGGAATGCCAATCTCTACCATATCCGGCCCGGGGAATACGGCTTTCTCCTTCAGGTCATGGAGGAAGCGGCGGGCACGGATACCCTGATCATTCCTGCAGTGGGACCGGCCTACGGCACCATGATGGACCAGGCCACCCTGCTCAGCGAATCCCGCTTCCCGACTGCGATGGTCCTCCCCATGCAGGGCCTGACCACCAGCGCAGGCGTCGCCGAGGGCCTGGCCCATTTTGCCCGGGCCCTGGGCAGGCCGATCGTTCTCTATATCAAGAATCTCGGCTATCTTGAGCCCGAAGATGCCGCCCGACTCGTTGACGCGGGACTGATCAGCTGGATCAAGTATGCAATCGTTGAAGAGGACCCGGCCCACGACCCCTACCTCGCCCGCCTCGTCGAGCTGGTCGACCCCTCCCTCATTGTCAGTGGTATCGGCGAGCAACCAGCTCTTGTTCACCGCGAGCTGTTTCAGCTCACCGGCTTCACCGCCGGCTGCGTCTGCGTGAATCCCGCGCTCTCCCAGAGCATGCTGGAAGCTCTCAACGCCGGGAATCTCGAACAGGCTGAAAGAGTGCGCGACCTCTTCCAGCCACTCGAAGACCTCCGCAATGCGATCCACCCCGTGCGCGTTCTCCATGAGGCCGTTGAGCTGACCGGCATCGCACAGACCGGGCCGCACCTTCCCCTCCTCAGCTCCCTGTCCGCCGAAGAGCGCGAAACCGTGGGCCGAGCAGCTCGTGCGCTCGCCCAACTCGATGCTCCATGAGAACCGGGTGCTAAGCCGGCCGGCTCGAACACGCACCTCGAAGCGGAAGTAAGCGCACCTCGGACCCGCCAAGGGCCCCTGAACTCCTGTTTACGAATTTACGAATTCGGTGAGGGTTGGCAGGAAGGACACTTCTCCCGGGATCAAAGACCGGAAGACTCCAGGCTTTCATCCACCTCCAGGCTCTGGTCCATCGCCAAAGCAGGGCTCTCCTCCCGGCTCGTTCCTACCACCTCGGCAGGGACTCCGGCCACTGTGGTACGAGGAGGCACGTCCTTCAATACCACGCTTCCCGCTCCGATCTGGGCCCCCTCTCCAATCTCGACCCGGCCCAGAATCTTAGCTCCCGCGCCGATCAATACTCCCGAGCGTACAATGGGGTGGCGAGCTCCACACTCCTTCCCCGTGCCACCCAGGGTCACCTCATGAAGAATGGACACATTGTCATCGATGATCGCGGTCTCACCCACCACGAAACTTGTCGCGTGATCCAGCAGAATACCGCATCCGACCTGTGCCGCGGGGTGGATATCCACTCCGAATACCTCACTGGCAAGACTCTGGAGATAAAGAGCCATCGCCTGCCGTCCATGGTGCCACAGGTGATGCGAGACCCGATAGGTCGTGATGGCGAGAAAGCCCTTGTAATAAAGCATTGGCTCCAGGGGCGAGGAGCAGGCCGGGTCCCTCTCCACGATTGCCGCGAGATCCGCTGCCGCGCTCGTCACCAGACCCGGATGATCTCGCAGGAGCCCCCCGAACAGCGGGGACAACTCTTCCCGTGGCATGTCCTCCCTCGCCAGTTTCCGTGCCAACCGCACCCCGAGGGCGGAACCCAGGCAGGATTGATTCAGCACCACCTCCGACAGCAGGGAATGGAGGGTCGGCTCCGATTCCGATATTTCGGCGGCCTCGGCACGCAGGGCGTCCCAGAGGGCACCCACGCTGGCCTCGGGTTGTTCACGAAGATCTGGAGATTGCGGACTGGCACCAGTGTCGGACATATGCTTGTGTGCTATCGTTGAAGGTTTCCCAAAAACTGGAGTATGCCTGCCGGGCGGGCATCTGCCTCGCCAAGCACTATGATGGTAGCACGGTGGTAAAGCTCGAGGAAATCGCTCAGCAGGAGGATATCTCCTCCAGCTTTCTCGTCCAGATCCTGAACGAACTCAAGCGCTCTGATATCGTGATCAGCAAGCGAGGGAAAGCCGGCGGGTATGTCCTCGCCCGGCCCCCTGCCAAGGTGAGTCTCCGTGACATCGTCCAAGCCGTGGACCCTGGGCTGCTGGCCAGCCCGGAAGACAGCTCCGGCGCCTCCGGCCCCTCCGTCAGCAGCGTTTGGCAGGATCTTTCCAAGCTCATCTGCGAACGCCTGGAAGCAATCACCCTCGAGGCCATGGCCTCGGAAGCGGACGCCCCGATGTATTTCATCTGAAGCCCTAGATCTCCGAGACGGGCAGATTAGCAACTTCTTCCCGCACACTTTCCGCCAGTGGCGTACTGAGATAGCGCTCGGTCGTGCTGGCCGCGATGACGACCACCCGCTTGCCGGCCATATCCTCACGCTTGGCTACCTGCAGGGCTGCCCAGATCGTTGCTCCACTGGAAATCCCGGCCGGAAATCCTTCCAGAAGACAGAGTTGCTGGGCAGTTTCGAAGGCATCCTCGTTCGAGACTTGCACGACCTCGTCCACGACCTCGGTATTCAGGTTGCCGGGGATGAAGCCGGCTCCGATTCCCTGAATCTTGTGCGGTCCCGGATTCCCCCCGGAGATGACCGGACTGGCAGAGGGCTCAACCGCCACGGTATGAAGGTCACGGCGGGCCTTGATCACCTCCGACACACCCGTGATTGTTCCTCCAGTTCCCACTCCGGATACGAAGACATCGATCTCTCCACCGGTCTCCCGCCAGATCTCCTCGGCCGTCGTCTTACGGTGCACTTCCGGATTGGCCGGATTGTCAAACTGACTCGGGCCAAAGGACTCCGGATCCGCCTCAAGAAGCGCCTTCGCCTTGGCGATCGCTCCACCCATGCCCTTCGGCCCGGGCGTGAGGACAATTTCCGCCCCCAGCATCTTCAGGAGAACCCGGCGTTCAATCGACATCGTCTCCGGCATGGTGAGCGTACAACGGTAGCCCTTGGACCGTGCCACGAACGCTAATGCGATTCCCGTATTTCCCGAGGTCGGCTCAATGATCGACCCCCCGGGCTTCAGGGACCCGTCCGCCTCCGCAGCTTCAATCATCGACTTGCCAATCCGGTCCTTCACGCTCAGCAGCGGGTTGTAACC
The DNA here is from genome assembly GCA_963935445.1 of uncultured Roseibacillus sp. Taxonomy (GTDB): domain Bacteria; phylum Verrucomicrobiota; class Verrucomicrobiia; order Verrucomicrobiales; family Akkermansiaceae; genus Roseibacillus_B. The sequence goes on along the minus strand of CAWWCX010000023.1, from coordinate 9,358 downwards.
TTCCGCCTTCACGATCACCTCGGCTTTGCAGCCGTTCGCGATGCTGTTCAATCTGACCATCGGGGTATTCCCGACCATATCCACCATGTTTCCCGCGAGTCCGCTCATTGTCCTTGTGCTACTTGTAGTTTGTATTGATGCGACCTCTACCTGTTGGCACGAGGCCCATCAATGAATTATATCTGAAAATCCCGCTCGCCTGAGTCGAGGTGAAGGCCGCATTCATACTTCTCCCCGTTGAAGCGCGTCGACTCTCTCGAGGACTTGCTTCCCGGCGTGGTCGAGTGCCAGTCCCCCATCGTGACATAGCCGGCCGCCGCGAGTGGATGCCGGGGCAACCCCTCCTGCCGGATGAACTCCTCCACTGTAGCATCATCCCAGTCAATAATGGGATAGACCTTCAGCGTCTTTGACTGCTTCTCCGCCAGAGCACGCCCGGAACGCGTACTCGACTGCGACCGCCGCAGTCCGCTGATCCAGACATCGGCCCCGAGTTCCCGTAGTGCCCGGTTCAGGGGCTCAATCTTGTGCACGCGGGCATAGTGCTCCATCCCCTCCAGCCCCTCTTCCCACAGCTTGCCGTAGAGCGCTTCCTGGCGCGCAGGCGTCACGGAAGGCGAGTAGACCCGTGCCTCGAAGCCCAGCACCTCTTCCAGGTGCGCCGCATAGCGATACGTTTCCGCAAAGAGGTAACCGGTATCAATGAAGACCACAGGAATACCCGGTGCATGCTTCCTGAGGAGCTTCAGCATGACAGCCGCCTGCAGACCAAAACTCGTGGTCGCCAGAATCCTTCCATGAAATCGTTGGGCAAGGAGCTCGATCCGCCCACCCGCATCCAGTGACTCGAGCTGCCCGTTGAGCTCGTCAACGTCCGCCTCGAGACTGGGCCCGGTATTCGTGTCCGCATTCATTGCTCCCTTGCCACACCTGCTATTCCGGAAGAACTACATCCCGGTGAAAATCGAGCCCGTTGCTCGTGGCCTTCACATAACCCTTCCGAATCACAAAGTCACCGAAGGGTTCCTCCGCCTCCCGAGCCTTCGCGTAATCCTCGATCACCGGACGCAAAAGCTCCTTGATCTCTTCGCTCTTTACGCTGACCCCATAAAGCTTGCCCAGTCGCTGTCCGGAAAAACCTCCCCCCAGATAAACGTTGTACTTCCCCGGCGCACGCCCCACGAAGGCGATCTCCGCAATGTATGGCCGCGCACAACCATTCGGACAACCGGTCATTCGAATCGTGATCGCATCATGGCGTAATCCTACCCCCTCCAGCACTTCCTCCAGCTCGGTCACAACGTCCGGCAGGTGCCGCTCCGCCTCCGCAAGCGCCAGCCCGCACGTCGGCAGGGCCACGCAGGATAACGAATTCAACCGCAACCCACTAAGCAGTTCGTGGCCGTTCAGCTCATACTCGGCGATCAACTTTTCCACCACTCCCTTCTTGTCGGCCGGAATCAGGGCCACCGTCAGATTCTGGTTCCCCGTCAGACGAAACTCCGCGTCCACCGTTTTGGCTATCTCCAGGAATCCCGATCGTTGCCGCGTCGTATCCGTGTCCAGGACCCGTCCCCCCGGCACATAGAAAGTGTAGTTCCAGGAACCGTCCGCATTCTCAGACCAGCCGTAACGGTCCCCATTGTCACTGAAGGTGAACTCCCTCGGCTCCTCCAGCTTGTATCCCAGGTACTCTTCTACCTGTCCGCGGAACCAATCAACGCCATGCGTGTCGATCGTATACTTCAATCGCGCATGCTTGCGGTCGATACGATCACCATTGTCACGCTGCACCAGCACGACCTTCTCCGCTACCTCCACCACCTTATCCGTCGGCACGAAGCCAATGACATCCGCCACCCGGGGGTAGGTCTCCTCCTGACCGTGCGTCATTCCCATCCCACCGCCCACTGCGATATTGAATCCCTCCAGCCCATTGCCATTCGCGATTGCAATGAACGATAAGTCATTGGCGTAGACATCAACGTCATTGTTCGGCGGAATCGCCACCGCGATCTTGAATTTTCGAGGGAGATAGAACTTCCCATAGATTGGCTCTTCCTCTTCCTTGCTCGTCTCCACCTTCTCACCATCGAGCCAGATCTCATGGTATGCCCCCGTCGCCGGGGTGAGATGATCACTGATCTCCTGCGACACCCTGATCACATCCGCGTGCAGTTCCGAAAGGTCCGGATTGGCATTGCACATCACATTCCGGTTCACATCCCCGCACGCCGCAATCGTATCCATCGCCGTGTCATTGATCTCCTTGATCGTCCTCTTCAGGTTCGACTTGATCACTCCGTGCAGCTGATACGCCTGTCGCGTCGTCAGCTTGAAGGTATCATTACCAAACTCGGTTGCCATCCGGTCCATTTCCCGCCACTGCCCTGCCGTGGAAACGCCACCCGGAACCCGGATCCGGATCATGAAGGAATAAGCCTTCTCCAGCTTGTGCTTGCGTCTCGCCGCCCGCAGGTCCCGGTCATCCTGCTGGTAGGACCCGTGAAACTTGATCAGTTGCTGGTCATCCGCCGAAAGCCCGCCCGTGGAGAGATCCTGCAAGCCCTCTGCAATCGTCCCACGCAGGTAGTCACTCCGGTCCTTGATCCCTTCGTTGGCCGATGGTTTTCCGTCCTTCTTGCTCATGCTCTTGTTGGTTCCAGATTAACTTAATACACGTCGCGCTGGTAGCGGCCATCCTTCTTGAGTGCAGCCATGTAGGACTCTGCCTCTTCCGCACTCAGTCCGCCGTGCCCCGCAATGACATCGAGGAAGGCGGCATGAACATCCGGGGCCATTCGGGAAGCGTCGCCGCACACGTAAAGGTGCGCACCATCGTTCATCCACTTCCAGATATCCTTCCCCTGTTCACGGATACGGTCCTGCACATACACCTTCTCGGGCTGATCCCTCGAGAAGGCCACGTCCAGGCGCGAAAGGGCTCCCGACTTGAGATGGTCCTGCCACTCAAGCTGATAGAGAAAATCATAGGTGTAACGCTGGTCACCGAAGATGAGCCAACTCCGCCCGGAAGCCTCACGCGTGGCCCGGTCTTCCACAAAAGCCCGGAAGGGAGCAACCCCCGTGCCGGGGCCTACCATGATGATCGGGACGGAATCGTCTTCCGGAAGGCGGAAGCGCTTGTTGGGAGTCACAAAGACCGGAATGACATCGCCAACCTCCACCAGGTCCGCGAGGCAGGTGGATGCAACTCCCTTGCGCTCAAGACCGGCACCCTGGTAGCGCACGGCGGCTACCGTCAGATGAACTTCCCCGTCGTGTTCCCGTGGGCTGGAAGCGATCGAGTAGAGGCGCGGGGGCAGGGGTCGCAACATCGCGAGCAACTCCTGGGGCTCCGTCTTCTCGGCGGGAAACTCTCGGAGGAGATCCACGATCTGGCGTCCCGATATCCACTCCTTGAACTGTTCCTTCTGCTCGTCACCAAGCAGTTCAGCCAGGGGCACGGACCCGGAATATTCCTTCCACGCTCGGGCCACCTTGCGGGAGAGGGCGGTAATGTCATAGTCACTGACGAGGGCTTCCCGGAGCGACTTTCTTCCCGAGGACTTCGTCTCCACATCCTCCTCACCACTCAGGCCCGCAGCTTCCAGAAGAGTCTCAACCACGTCCGCGGCATTGGTTGGGACAACCGCCAGGGCATCTCCCACCTCGTAGCTCAACCCGGAGCCCTCGAGGCTCAGTTCAAAATGCCAAGTTTCCTTCTGGGAACCCGGCCCGCTCAGGAGCACCTTGTCCAGCAAGGTCGACGGAAAGGGATTCTTCTTTCCGTATTCCACCGCTGGCGCAGGAGGTTCGGCCACACTCCCGCCCGGGGACATCCTCGCCCCCCCGTCACTCAACGCCGCCAGAGCGTCCTTGACCCAGTTCGAATAGGTCTCCTCGAAATCTACGTCGCAATCCGCCCGGGGAGAAACCCGCTCCGCACCCAGTTTCTCGAGCTGCTGGTCGACGTCCTTTCCAATCTGGCAGAACTGCTCATAGCTGGTGTCTCCCAGTGCACACACCGAGTAGCGCACGTCCTTCAAATCCAAGCCACCCGCCATGAAAGTCCGGTAATACTCTTCCGCGCTCTCCGGGGGGTCCCCTTCTCCCCACGTACTCACTACCACCAGTAAACTTTCAGCCCCGGACAGGTCCGCCGGCCTGCTGTCCGCCATGTTCACCACCCTGCACCGAAACCCGGCCGCCTTTGCCGACTTCGCCGTGCGGGCCGCCAGTTCCTCAGAGTTACCGGACTCCGTTCCGTAGAGCACCAGCAGCGAACCTCCGGCATCTGCGGGCCCTTGTCCCGGCTCGTTCCCCTTCGAGACACCTGCCAGAAATCCACTCAGCCAATGGCGCTGTGCCTCGCTCAAGTCCCCCAGTATCCTGGAAAGGGCTTCGCGCTCCGCTGGATCGAACGGCGCTTGCTCCGGAAGATTAATCATTAGTTACTTGATCAAGTAAATTGAGTTAAGGATTCTCCCTTAGTTTACAGCAAATGCAACCGCAAACCGTGCCAATTACGGCCAAGATATCCTGACCTCCGCACTCAGGATTAAAAAGCGATTCAGCGGACGTTCCTGGCGCTACTGCCAGCGCCAGGTAATCGGGACCTCGATGTCCGGATGAATACTGTGATGAACCGGACAACTCAGGGCCGCACCCTGCAGGACCTCGCACTCCGGATGGTCTCCCGGAACAGGCATGTCGATCTCCACCTCAAGCTTGGCGATCCGGCGGGGCGTATCTTCGGACATATGCTTGCGCACGCATATCTTCAGACCGTCCAGCGCCATCTCCTTCCGACCCGCCACGATTCCCATCACCGTCGCCATGCACGTCCCCAGGGCCGTGGCCACCAGGTCCGTGGGTGAAAAGGCCTCCCCGCGTCCGTTATTATCAACTGGGGCATCCGTCGCGAGGGAATCGCCCGACGGTCCGTGGGTAGCTGAGCATCTCAGCTGTCCCTCGTAATCTATGCTGATCTCGATCATTTCTCGGAAACGTCTTCTGGACCATTCTCAGCCGGCCCATTCTCAGGTTCCTCGCCAGCCTCTGCGATAACCGGAACTTTGGCAAGGACGACCCGGAACCCGTAGATGCCGGAAGTATCGATATTCCGTCCACTCAGGGCAGGCTTACGCACCGGCCGACGCACCGAGGCCTTGAGGTGATTATCGGCGAAGCTCTTCCAACAGGCTCCCCGGGCTACATCATATTGCCCCACGCTACTGTAATCACTACCCACCCACTCGAGAGCGTTTCCTCCCAAATCATAGAGTCTGTGCTTCCCGGTGATCCGTCCCTCGAAGCTCCCCACTGGAGAGGTGAAGGGACTCTCATCGAGGTAGCCCGCGATTTGCTCCCCGGGCTCTACGAACTCGGATTCCACCAGGCTCTGATCCCCATAGTTGCCACTGCGATCAGCCGGAGGCATGTCAGCTCCCCAGAAGTATCCTCCCGCCCGGCCATGCTTTTCCATCGGCCATGCACCAGTTTCACCCTCCAGTCCCACGAACATGCTCCATTCCGAATCAGTGGGCAGCCGGTAGTGGTGTCCCACTCCAATTTCACCCTCTCGCCTCTCGTAGAGCGTGAGCCACCGACAGAACAGCTCCGCATCTTCCCTGGTCACATCTACGACCGGGTGGTTCGGTCCGATTCTATTGGGACTGGCTTGAGCAAAATCGGGTTGCGGAGGGGCCAGGATTTTTCCCTCATGCTCATGGACGAACCTGGCGTATTCCGCCTTGGCGCTCTTGTCGTTGCCCCTCGGCTTGGCGAGCTTCTTGGACATGCTATTCACAAAGAGATCGTAGTCACGTTGGCGCGTCTCCCAGATACTGGCGAGAAGTTCGAGGTCTTCCTGAACCGGGACGAGTTCCATTTCCAGACTGTTCACGAGGGGTTCGCGCTCCATATCAAAGAGGTTTTCCCGCTGCAGCGTGATCATCCCCTCATAGACATCGTTCGTATTCAGGTAGAGAGGCATCTCACGTCGACGGAACTGCGGCATCTCGACAATCAGCTTCAGTTCACCTTCCCCCTTGGGGTTGAGCTCTACACGCACACCCCTCCTCTCGTCGGCCGTTCCCTCCAACGGGGTCTGTCCCAGCGTCTGGGAGTAAAGCTGACCCTTGTGCGTGCGCTGAATGTAGACATCGGCTCCGGAGGGCTTGCTGGTGAGCTTGAGATAAGCATAGGCCGTTGTCCGCACGACCGCATAGAACGGATGAATCTTGCGCTTGCCGGGATCTTCAGGCCCAAAGCCGGGAATCAGCCGCTTATCGTCGAGCTTGAATTCAAACCACTGGCCGTCCTCCAGGTGAGTGGCCCGGCACTGGAGCTCAAGCCACCTGATGTAATCCCGCGCTTCCCTCGCGTTCACGAGGACGACCTCGTTCTCAATCCCGTTCTCAGTCAACGTCCTGACCGTTCCCGCCTTGCGGTTGGTGTCCTGCAGATAGTAACTCCATGACTCCGCAGTGACGTAGTACTGGCTCACATGATAATCCTCTTCCGGCTGGTAGCGCGTCCCGAGCACGTCCACCCACGGCTCCAGTTCAAGGGGTGGGTTAAACGCTTCAAGCTCGGGTCCAATCAGGGCCCCATCCGCAGTCACCTTCTCAGTCACACTCAACTCGCGGTAACCTCTCAACTTGAGGGTAAAGGTCACAATGCTGCCTTCCGGATATTCGATCGGGTCCAGAGGGGTAAGCCCCAGCGGCTGCCCCTCCTCGCTGAGGACCGTGGCACCATCCGGTGAACTTGTGATCATTACCTGCCGCATCTGCAGCGGGGGTGGCTCCAGAGCCTCCAGGTTGCTCGGAACCTCAAGCGGCTTGAGGGCGATCAACTGAGCGGCGGTGGCCAACCCTATGACGGCCGCAAGCACGCCTCCGACCAGGCCCGCGTGGACACGAATGGGCCTGCGCCTGCCCTGCTCCAACGCATGCAGCTCCAAGGCCAGCTCTTCCGCGGATCTGATCTTGCGCCGCGAGATCTTCGGATCGCATACATCGCAAATCAGCTCGTTAAGTCTACGCCAGCGCTTGAGTTTGGTTCCCTCCGGCAACTCGTCGGGGAGTTCCGGGAAGTCGAGCCGGTCTTTCCCCGTGGCCATCTCATAGAGCACCTTTCCCAGGCTGTAGACATCAGCTTGCGCTGAACCCGGGCCCTCCGGTGGCACAAAGCCCTCCGTGCCGACAAAAGTCTGCTGTCCCCTCAGGGCAACCAGCCCGATGTCTGCCAGCTTGGCCTTCCCGTCCACGAAGATCACGTTGGAGGGTTTCACGTCCCGGTGAGCCAGGCCATTCTCGTGCAGGTGCCCGAGAGCTTCCGCCAGAATACGGCCTGAGGTAATGCACTCCTCCACCTCGAGAGCGCGCCTCTCCGCCGATTTCATGTCGCTGCGCAGCGTCCGGGGCTCATACTCCACCGGATTGATCTCACGCCCGGTCGCCACGTCATCCCCGAGCTCCATGACGTAGTAATAGAACGGCTCACCCTCCACCTCCGCCCGCCCCACGTGCAGGATGTGCACCAGTCCGGGGTGATCGCGGGAAATCGGCTCATATTTCAGGATTCCCTCGAACTCGCGCTCGAACCCCCTCTCGTCCTCGAAATCGTTATGCCAGACCGTCTTGACCGCCCGCAGTGCCCCGGTCACCCCGCGGGCAAGCCACACCTCACCATAGGCGCCTCCGCCAATCTTTCGCAGAACCTCATGATCTGGAATCGTCGGCTCCGGACGAACCTTATTTTTCTGCATGCTTCTCGAGTTTGGCCAGTTCCCGCTTGAGCACTGCTCCTACCCGGTGCTTGGCGAGATACACCTGGGCCATGCTAACACCGAGGTGTTCCTGCACCTTCTTCGCCTCCCACTGCTTCACTACGTAATAATCAAAGATCTGATACTGCTTCGGAGAAACCTGGGCTTTCACACGCGACAGGGCCGCATCCGCCAGGTTCTTCTTCCACTCCACGTCCCACATCCGTTCCAGAAGATCACCCTTGGGATCCTCAAAGCGGTCAATGACAGCCGTCTTGCGCTCCTCGCTCCACTCGTTCCCAGCCATCGCGGTGTCCTTCTTCCGCTTGCGGAACTGGTCATTGATCCGCCAACGCGTCATGTTCATGAGCCACGTCTTGAACGACCCCTGCTCCGGGTCGTACAGGCGCTTTTTGCTCTGCTTGGCAATGGATAGAATTGTTTCCTGGACTACGTCAAAGGCCTCTTCGGAACGCAGGCCCGCCTTTAATCCCACCGAGTAAATGAGCCTCCAGTAGGTCTGATAGAATTCATCCCACGTCCGCTGGTCCTCCCAGTTTTCCAACCGCGCGATCAGACTCTTACGCGTCCGCTCGTAGGCCTGCTCAATGCCCTTTTTCCGGGCCTTGGCCGCAGTCTCGGCATCTTCGCTCTGGGTCTCTTCTATCATTTTCGAGGCTCCTATCATAAAGCGTCACCGATATTGCTTACGACCTCAGATTTCTTGTTCTGATGCTAAATTTCAGAAGACTTGAAATACCCCTTGCCCCCACGTTCCACGCAGAAAACTACCCAGCAGGAGGCTCCGCCCTACCCAACCCGGTTATTCCGGCCACGGAGGGCTCAACCTGCCACCCGGGCAGGCCGCAGCCCGGCAATGACGCGTCCTCGCCGTCCTTCGGTTTCGTTGCTTGAAATCGATTCACGGAGTCAACAGCATGCCCATGGATGGAGCTCGCAAACAGGGAGGAGCGACTGGACACCCAACAGAGGATCGAGTTGGCCGAGGGAGTGAATATCAGCCTCCGGGTGGCTGGTCTGCCCGTCCGGTTCCTCGCGTATGTCATCGATTATCTCATCTGCGGCGGAATCATCCTCGGGGCCGCTTTTGTCTTGTCCATCATCGGAATTGCCACCGGGTCCTTTGGCATGGTTGGCATCATGCTCCTCCTCTGGTTCATTGTCCGCTGGTTCTACAATGTGCCCTTCGAACTCGGAAAAAGGGGGGCTACCCCCGGAAAGCGGGCGATGAAGATCCGGGTGATGCAAACTACCGGCACTCCCGTCACGGTGGGCCAGTCACTCGTGCGCAACCTCCTGCGTTTCGTGGATGAAATGCCAACTTTCCTTGCCACCTTTCCGCTCGTTCCCACATACCTGTTCGGGTCGGTTGCGATCGTCTGCGGAAAGCGCTTCCAGCGCCTCGGCGATCTCGCCGCAGGCACGATTGTGATCTACGACGACGAGAGGCTCCCTGCGGCCTCCACCCTCCACGTTCCCACTGCGTCCTCCAGCCCACCTTCCCCGGCCCAGGGGGCTGTCTCTTATACACATCTGACGCTGCCGACGATATGCAGTGTG
>CAWWCX010000022.1:0-22370 GCA_963935445.1 uncultured Roseibacillus sp. | reverse complement strand
TCCGGAGGACGTGGAGGCCGGGGAAGCGCGGCAGCACAGCCTGGGCAACGGTGGGCTGGAGACTGTCTGGAAGACGCCGGGTTCACCCCGGGTGACCTGTCCCCTCCTCGCCGAAATCGGAGGAGAGGTCGTGTTGCTCCTGACAACCGCGGTGGAACACATGACTGAGGAGGAGCAGGCCCGGCACCCCAACGCTGGCTGCCTGTTTCGGGCTGCCACCCCTTTCGAGGGTATTGAGGCGGCGGTATGGCCTGACGTTCCTTGAGGGGAAAGGCTTGGCTGGCCGCGTTGCACCACCTCGAGAACGGGGTCGGTGAACCGTATTTACCGCAAGGGTCAGCGCTGCAGGGAATCGAGCAATCCGCCGAGGAACTCCAGAATGCCGTTCAGTCCACTGCAGTAGTCGGAGTCCTCGAGCACGCGCAGACAGTGTGCGCCTTCGTCGAGGAGGTCGGAGGCACGCTGGAGGGACCGCTCGATGGCCCCTTCATACTCGGCGATTCCCGCCAGAACCGTGAGATCCAGTTCCTCCTGCTGGATGATCCGCTTTTGCAGGATTTCCCGCTGGGAGTCCTCGGCATCCTCGAGGAGGTAGAGCATGGGAAGGGTCAGCTTTCCCTTTTCCAGATCCGTGCGGAGGGTTTTGCCGAACTGTTCCTCGGTGCCGACCAGATCGAGGCAGTCATCGTAAATCTGGTAGGCTGTGCCGAGCTTCATGCCGAAATCCTTCATGGCGGTCCGGCATTCGCCGGAAACGTTGGAGAGATAGGCGCTGAGTTCGGTCGCCGCTGCGAAGAGGGCACCGGTCTTCATTCCGATAATACGGAAGTAATCGCTCTTCGTCAGGGTGAGGTCGAAGCGACGTTGGGTCTGGAGGATTTCCCCCTGGCAGACATCCCGTGAGGCGGCCGCGATGGCACGCGACAGGACGAGGTCGTCGAATTCGGTGGAGAGCATGAGGGCGTGCGAAAAAAGGGCGTCGCCCAGGAGGACGGCGATACCCTCACCCCACTTGTGGTTGGCAGTGGGCACCTCACGGCGGGTGGTGGCCCCGTCGATGATGTCGTCGTGGACGAGGGTAGCCATGTGGATGAGCTCCAGGATGGTGCCCAGCTTCAGGTGGTTGGCGGTGACGCTTCCGGTGGCTCCGCCCACGAGAATGGACAGGGCGGGCCGGATCCGCTTTCCTGCCGTATCGCAGATGTAGGAGATGTAGGGCTCGACCCCTGGGTCGAAGTGGCGCACCTGATCCCGCAGGGACGATTCGACCCGCTCCAGTTCAGGGGCGACAAGAGCGAAGGGCAGGCGACTGGCATCGGCCGGATCGAGCTTCAAGTTTTTGGCCATTTCGTTGCTTGGTTGGGCTTGTGAAATATTTCACAAGCTTCGCAAACGCGCAACCGATTTTTTCCTAGTTTCTGTAAATTCTGAAAATTCTTTATGGTTGCCTGCGAGCAGGCGCTGGCCTTGCATGCCGCCTATCATGAAACAGTCGAGGTTCATTATGGTGCTGGCGTCCGTTGCGGCGACCGGAATGGCATCCGGAGTTGAAGTGGGAGAAAAGCCCAATACCCCCAAACTGCCGGGGGTGCCCTACGTCGTTCACGACGGAACGCGTCCCCAGCCGGTCAAGGTGAAGAGTGCAGGCGCAGTTTCGGTGAAGCCTCCCGGTGATGCTCTGGTCCTGATCGGGGAAAAGAGCTCCGACACCTGGGAAGGGAACAACTGGCCGATCGCGGATGGTATCATGACCGTCGCTCGCGGTGGTGGAGTGCGCTCCAAGGCCAAGTTTGGAGATTGCCAGCTGCACCTCGAATACCGCGTTCCCGCCGGGCGCAAGGTCAATGGACAGGCCGGGGGCAACAGCGGTGTTTTCCTGATGGGGGTGTATGAGGTTCAGGTAGGTGAGAGCCATACCAATAAAACCTACCCGGATGGTCAGACCGCGGCTCTCTATGGCCAGGCACCGCCCCGGGTCAACCCCTCGACCCCCCAGGGGGAATGGCAGAGCTTCGACATTATTTTCGAGGCTCCGAAATATGAGCAGGGGAAAGTGACGGCCCCAGCGGTTATCACGGTGATCCACAACGGTGTGCTCGTCCATCACCGCAAGGCTCTTCTTGGCCCCACGCGGCACAAGGCCCTGGCCAGCTACCCCGCCAATCATCCTGAAAAGGCATCTCTCTCCCTGCAGGACCATGGAGACCCGATCCAGTATCGTAACATCTGGGTGCGCGAACTGGGCGAATACGATGCAGCGGCGGGAAAATAAGGACCCCCATTTGCAGCTTCCCTCAGAAATCCGAACAAATACCAGCAGGTGGCCCGCTTCGTGCAGGCGTTACCTTGCTTCTCCACCGGGGCGCGAGGGGCTACAATTAATCCGTTGAAATGTAATTGCCTACCATAAGGGGGCTGCTAACTATCGAACAATGAAAACGAAAGGCCTGAAAGGACTGGTCGGGTTTGGAGTGCTTGGAGCCCTCGGACTCAGCGCATGCGGGGAAAAGAGCGAGCAAGCCCAGGCTCCGGCCGTAGGAGGAGGGACGAAGGAAGTAGCCCTCAAGGCTCCTGCTGACCAGCCAGCGGCCGAAGCGGCACCCGCTGCGGATCTGACCGCGGTGGCCCAGGCAACCGGGTTTGCGAAGTATCTGCCTGCGACGACGCAGGCCTATGCCGGTGTTTTCGACGGCAAGGGATTCCTTGACGGCCTGCGTGGCTCGGCCCTTGTGCAATTGTTTGAGGAGCAGGTTCAGGACAACGGTGATCCTGATTTCAGTCTCGAGAACCTGGAAGAAGTTCCCGAGGCCCAGATGGCTGTCGCCCTGCTGGGTGAGGAGATTTTTCTAGGCGTGGGTCAGGGTGCACCACTGCAAACCACCAACCTTGTTGGCATCAATGAGTCGACGACCCGACACTGGGCGAAGTTCATTGTGAAAATGGGGGAGGCCAATTTGAGTGGTGAAGGTGAATTTGGAAACGATCCGAGCGCCCTCATGATGCCGTTGGTCGCGGGAATCCTTGGGGACCCCAAGGCAGGAATCGGTTCGCTCGAGAAGGCCCAGATGCCGCCTGTCACCATTGGTTTCAAGATCAGCGACGAGGACATGCGTGGGCAGTTGTTCGAGACCGTCGCCCAGGGAATCGGGGCCATGCTTGAAGAGGTCGGGCCTGATGGCGAGGGGTTTGCAGAGGCTATCAACGTGGAGCGTGCCGGCTCAAAGTTCACGGGCCTGAAGATTGTGGGCGAGAAGCTGGTGGCTGCCCTGCCGCCGGATGTAAAGGAAGGACTGGCGCAGTTCCTGGATGCTGCCACGGTTGACAAGCTCATCGGGATTCTCGAGTCCAAGGACCTCGTTCTCGCAGTCGGCGTGCATGACAACTACCTCGTCGGCTTCACCGGCTCCAGTGCGGATGAGCTGCAGATCGCGGGTAGTCCTGCGGAGTCGATCCTTTCCCGGCCCGAGGCCGCCTTCATGAAGTCCTATGCCGGCAAGAAGCTGCTCGGCCTCATGACGATCTCCAAGGAGCTGCAGGAGAGCATCACGAAGGAAGCCAGCCTGTTCGGGAGCCTTGCCGCCGGCCTGCGCGAGGGCTTGGCCGAAACCAAGGTTTTTGGAGACACCCAGGATATTGAGGCTCTTCTGGAACTGGTCGTTGAGCAGGAGCGGGGGCTTCTCTCCATGCAGTCTTATACCCCGTCAGGGGTGGTGGCGTTTCTGGAGGACGGACTCAAGATCGAGGGATACGGCGGCTCCACGATGCCGGAACTGGATTTGGACACCCCCCGGAACTACGCAGGGTTGGCCGAAGGCGAGGGAGTCTTTCTCTTCGCGAACCAGGTTGCCAGCCGCGACTACTTGGAGAAGGGTTTCGAGTATCTCGATACCCTTGGGCAGACGGCTTATCTCGGGGCCAAGCAGGCGGCGAGGATGCAGGTTCCGGATGCGCCGGGCGACTTCGAGGATTTCCAGGGTGGATTCGCAATGTTCGACGAGAAGATCCGGCCTCACCTCCTTGAGTTGTGGTCTGGCCTGCGAGGGGACCTCGTGAGCGGACTGGGCAACGAGGGTGCCATCCTGGTGGATCTCGGGGGTGAGTTCCCGACGGTGCCCGGACTGCCGCAACTCGTGGTAGACGAAGGCAAGGCTCCGCGGCTTGCGCTCCTCGCCCTTGCGCAGGACAAGGAGAAGCTCAAGTCCTCTTGGGTCAATGTTGACAAGGCGCTCAATGGGATTCTCAAGGTCATCAGCGAGATGACGGGTGAAAACATTCCGATGCAGAAGCCGATGAGCAGTGAGAAGAATGAACTCAAGACCTGGTTCTTCCCCTTTCCCTTCCAGTCGGATGACTTCGTGTTGAATGTCTCCGTCGATGAGAAAAACGTCTATGCCTCGACATCCAAGTCCTTCGTGCAGGCCCTATCTGCGAAGATGGAAGAGGGTGAGGTGGACCCCGCTGCCAAGGGGGCTTACTTCAAGGTGGATTTCACCGCCCTCAATGACTACGTGAACGGGTGGCTTAAGCTCCTTGAGGACAACAAGGATGAGATCTTCGGGGAAGGGTCGCCTGACGCCGAGGATTTCATGGAGGGGCTGCCCATCGCGAAGCAGGTTCTGGCCGCCTTCGGAGAAGTGAAGGGAATCACCGGGCATATCCGTAAAGAGGATGGTGTGATCCGTTCCTCCCTTCACTTCAAGGCCGGCAATTAAGGGCGCGGAACCGGAGATTGCCGAAAGCCCGGGGGATGGGAATCCGGGCAGGGAGGACCACCCCCGGTGGTTCTCGGGCCATTTTGGGCAGGCACGCCCCGTTTCCGCTGGTCAATGGGGTGGATGCTCATAGACTTGCGGTATGGCTAAGCTGATCGTGCCCCAGGAGGGAGAGCAGGAGCTTGGCGCCGCTCAATCCGAAACGGTTCAGCTGGCGTTGGTCCGTCAACGCCAGCGGGACACGGTCCAGTCGCTCATCAGCTCCATGATCCTGGTGGGACTTCTCATTGCCCTCCTTGCCCTCATCACGATCCTTTCTCTGCGCACGAACTCGCCCACGATCGTTACCTACCAGGCACCTGCGCCGGAGCAGGAGCGCATCGAACGCCCCGAGGTAAATCAGCGAGCCCGGCCGAATCCCCCGGGGCAGAAGTCCTCGCGCGCCAAGGTGATCGCCACCCAGGCCCCGGCTCCAGTGTCCGTTCCCATTCCCGACAACCCTGTGCCGGAAGGCCCCTTCGGGATGTCGGACGAGATCGGGGAAGGCTGGGGTGACAATGAGGGCGATGGAACAGGAGGAGGTGGAGCCTCCTTCTTTGGGAGCTACCGGAAGGGGAAACGAGTTGCCTACGTGGTCGACTTTTCCGGCTCGATGGGGTCAACCGCGGAAGGTGGAGGAACGTTTGCGCAGGCGCTCAAGAAGGAGCTCACCGAGTCGATCAGCAATCTCAACTCGGGGATGTATTTCACGGTTATCTTCTTTTCTTCCCGGGCGTGGAACCTGACTACCGAGGGGAACGATTACGTGGGTAACGGGTGGCATGGACTGGGGGAGCCTCCCCATACCAACTGGTACCCGGCCAATGAAGGAATTAAGAAGGAGGTTGTGGCCAAGATTAACCGCATGCCGGTGAATGGCGGGACAATGTGGTATCCCGGGCTCAAGATGGCCATGACGATGAATCCTCCCCCCAGTATTGTTTACCTTCTCTCTGATGGAGAGCCCCGCGACGGGGATGAGATCTCCTTCAACATGAAGCAGCTTAACCCGGGGGGTACGCCCATCGATACGATTGCCTTTGAGGTCCCCGGGTCTCCCGCTGGTCGCCTCATGGAAATCGCCAAGGATACGGGCGGCAAGTTCGTGATGGTATTCAAGGGGGAGCGTAAGACGGGACGTGCGGCCGAGGCGCTGACAGACCCGAAATACGATTGAGGGGCCCCCCTCTTTTGGCGGCGTCCACAGGGGAGCCTGCCTGCCGGGCTCAGCTGTTGTCCCTTACCCTTGCTGACGGGGGGGGGATTCCTCACGCAGTTTGAGAATCGCCTCCACGAGTTCCAGGTCCCGGGGGACTGTGATCTTGATGTTGGGCTGATCGTTCTCAATCAGCTTGGTGGATACTCCGATGGCCCTGGCCGCAGAGACATCATCGGTCACTCCGATACGGCGGGACTCGGTCACCCGATAGGCGCGTCTCAGCATCTTGAACCGGAAAGCCTGGGGCGTTTCCATGATCCAGAGCCGTTCTCGTGACACGGACCCGTGTGCAAAATCACGGTCATCAGCTTTTTTCAGGGTCTCCGTCACGCGGCGAGCCAGCGCGGCCGCACCCTCATTCCGGGCGGCCTTGATGACCTCGTCGATCTGTTCGGGAAGGATGAGTGGGCGTGCACCGTCATGCACGGCGACGTAGACCGGAGCTTCAGGGATAGCGTCCAGACCTTTAATCACGGAGAGGAAGCGTTCCCGGCTGCCGGCCACCCGGAGAACGGGCTTCGAATTGCCTCGATCGAGCTGATCAAAGCGTTCCTCGTTTGTGACGACCACGATACTGCTGATTTCCTCTGCCCGGAGAAAGGCGTCGAGGCTCCACTGCAGGACGGGCTTTCCGCGGAGGGGTGCAAGAAGCTTGTCAAACCCCATGCGGCGTCCGCTGCCGGCTGCGACGATGACCGCTGCGCAACTCATGGAAAAGAGAGTGGGCTGACAGAAGGCGCGATCATGGAAGCGCAGGCTACGAAAGTTTCTGCATGACTGCCTGAGAGAGCGTCTTTCCATCGGCACGACCGGCCGCCCGCTCCTGGACGATTTTCATGACCTTGCCCATATCGGCCCGGGAGGAGGCGTCAGCCTCCTTGATGGCGGCGGTCACGAGATTCTCGACCTCCTCCGGAGAGAGGGTGGAAGGGAGGTAGCGTTCCAGAATTGCAATCTCGGCGCTTTCCTGCTCAGCCAACTCACTGCGGCCAGCCTTGGTGAATTGCTCATGGGAATCCTGGCGCTGCTTGATCTGCTTGCGAATCAGGCTGACGATTTCGCCTTCGTCGAGTTCGGCATCGGCTCCTCCCTTCTCGATAGCGGCATTCTTGATCGCGCTCTTGACCGCCCGCAGAGTGCCCAGAGCGATCGAATCCTTGGCCCGCATGGCCGTCTTGAGGTCTTCCGTAAGGGTGTTTGCTATCTCGGCCATGGAAGAAGAAAGAGCTCCCCGTGTCCAACTTTCAAGTATCAAGTGATCTTCGAGAGGCAACTTGGAACTTGAAACCTGATTCCGGAGAGATCTTTCTCCTCCTGTGCGCGTGGGGAGCCTCTATCTCATATTCATCGGTCTCCTGCTCTGTGCGGCAGGTGGAAGTTTTGCATGGCTCATGTGGCGTAGTTTCGAGCGGGCATCGGGACAGCGGAACTGGACTGAGATGACGTGCACAATCCTGGAGTCACGGGTGGACCAGCGAAAGATCGGTGCGGATGTGGTCACGGAATACAATTTCGGGGTCCTCTACGGATACTCCTTCGGGAACAAGGCCTACACCTCCGAGCGCTACAGTCTGCGGGGGGCTCCCTGGAGTTCCTCGGAGTCGCGGGCCAGGAAGCGGGTGGAGAAATTCCCGGTGGGCTCCACCTGTCCCTGTTACGTGGACTCTGATAACCCGGCTGCTGCAGTGCTCAAACTGGACTCCAAGGCTCCGGGCTATTCGCTCTGGTTCCCCCTCATCTTCGTAGTGGGAGGATTGGGCATCATTGGAGGAGCCCTGCGCAGTGAGCGTAATGCGCGTGCCAAAGAATAGCAGCGAAGGAGGGGCTAGCTGGATGTCACCTTGACAAGGAAGCCCTTCCTGCGGGCGCCCGTGAGCATGCTGTGGAGCAGCCAGAGCGCGGCAGCGAGGAAGACCACATTAAGTGCGAGAGAGGCGACCATGTGGCTGCCGGGAAAAGAACCGGACTGGATGACTTCCCGCATTCCCTCGAAGACATGCGTGGAAGGGAGGACATTGGCGAAGGGTTGCAGCCAGGTTGGGAGACCGGAGACCGGATAGAAGACCGCCGAGAAGGGTTGCACCATGAAGGGGATGGCCCAGGCCAGGGACTCTGCGCCATGACCAAAGCGCAGGATAAGACTGACGGAGATCAGGCCCATGGCCCATCCGAAGAGAAGAAGATTGAGGTAGAACGGGATGAGAGCGATCTCGAGTTGGAAGAGGTTGAACTGGTAAGCCACGATTGCGATAACCGCGAGAATCAGGCCGGTTACCATGACCCGGCAGAATCCAACCAGAAACATGGCACCCACATACTCGGCCGTGCGTACGGGCGCCGCGAAGATGTTGAGAAGGTTGCGCGTCCAGACATCCTCAAGAAAGGAAATGGCCACTCCCTGCTGGGAGCGAAAGAGAGCATCCCAGAGGATGATCGCCCCGATAAGATAGGTGATGGTCTGAGGGAAATCCCCGGAGGTCTCTGACTGGAGATACTTGGTCAGGAAGCCCCAGACCAGCAACTGCACGAAGGGCCAGAAGATCAGCTCGACAATCCGCACGGGATGGCGGGTGTAGAGCCAGAAATAGCGTAGAGCGATCGAGCCGAGGACGCGGATATTCATGCAGAGGCGAACCGCAGGTATTGGGAGCCGGTTACGGGGTCATGTCCAGCGAACTTCTCCCTCCGCGGGTGGGCCAGCAGGTCTTTTTGCACATGGAACCGTCTCCGCCTGCATACGAGCGTGGTTCATGAGGAGCAGCGAGTCGGAATTCAGGCCAGAATTTCTTTCACTACCCGGGCTTCCTCGACGCCGGTGAGCCGCTGGTCGAGGCCCTGATAGCGGAAGGTGAGCTTCTCGTGGTGGATACCCAGCTGGTTCAGGATGGTGGCATTCAGGTCACGGATATGAACTGGATCCTTCACGATATTATAACTGTGATCATCGGTCTCACCGTGTTCATAGCCCTGCTTGATGCCACCTCCTGCCATCCACGTGGTGAAGCAGCGGCCATGGTGATCACGACCGTGGTTGTCCTTTGTCAATTTACCCTGAGAATAGATCGTTCGTCCGAACTCACCACCGCAGATGACCAGGGTGTCATCAAACATACCACGTTCCTTCAGGTCCTTGATCAGCCCCGCGCAGGGTTGATCGATATCCTCACACTGCTGGCGTAGTTTTGAGGGAAGGCTGCCATGTTGATCCCAGCCACGGTGGAAGAGTTGGAGGAAGCGCACGCCCTTTTCGGCCATGCGCCTTGCGAGCAGGCAGTTCCGGGCAAAGCTTCCGGGCTTTTCCACGGCCGGGCCATAGAGATCCTTCACGTGCTGGGGCTCCTTGGAAATATCCATGAGGTCAGGGACCTCAGCCTGCATCCTGAAGGCCATCTCATATTGTTCAATCCGGGACTGGGTCTCGGGGTCGGCGAATTTCTGGAAAGTCCCGTTGTTGAGCTCCTTGAGACCGTCAAGCAGCTCGCGGCGTGCTTCCCGGTCAATGCCGGGAGGGTTGTTCAGATACAGGACGGGCTCTCCGTTGCTGCGAAGCTTGACCCCCTGATGACTGGAGGGGAGGAACCCGCTGCCCCAGAGCCGGTCATAAAGCGCCTGGAGCTGGCCCCGGCCACGCGAGATCATGACAATATATGCCGGCATGTTTTCGTTCTCGCTGCCCAGCCCGTAACTCAGCCATGAGCCCATGCTTGGTTTTCCCTGCTGTTGAACGCCGGTATTGATGAAGGTAATTGCCGGGTCATGGTTCACCGCCTCGGTGTTCATCGTCTTGATGATGGTGATGTCATCAACGATGCTGGCGGTATGAGGCAGCAGGTCCTTGTTCACCCAGGTGCCGTGCTTGCCGAAACGCTCGAACTCAAACATGGGCGCCACGCACGGAAAGGACTTCTGGCCGCTGGTCATTCCGGTAATGCGCTGTCCTTGTCGCACGGAATCAGGCAATTCCTTGCCATGGATCTCCCGCAGGGCCGGCTTATAGTCAAAGGTGTCAATATGAGAGGGTCCGCCGGAGAAAAACAGATAGATGGCGCGCTTGGCCTTCGGGGCAAAGTTAGGGAATCCCGGCAGGCCACCTGCGGCTTGGGCTGAACCAATGATCCCCGGGTTCCACAAGCTGCTCAGGGCAGCGGCTCCCATGCCGTGTCCGGTGGTCAACAGGAAACGGCGCCGTGTTGGATCGTTTTGCATTTTCTTACTGGTTATGAGGTTAAAGGGGTCATCTAGCCCCGTGTCAGGGCTTCGTCCATGTTCAACAGCAGTTGGCCGACAACCATCCATGCGGCGTGCTCCGCCGCATCAAGGGTTTCATCACGGGTGGTGTCGCCGACCGCAAGGAATTCGGTGGCCTTCTTGGGATCACTTCTGAACCGGGCCAACTGGTTGCCAAGTATTCTCTCGATCACCCTGGTTTCATCCGGGGTTGCAGGGCGGGAGAGGACGAGGTGAAAACCGAGATTGATCCGGGAGGCTGTATTGTTGCCTCCCTCCTTGATCAGGCGCTGGCTGAGGGCGCGGGCCGCCTCGACAAACTGAGGGTCATTCAGGGTCACCAGAGCCTGCAGAGGCGTGTTGGTGATCGGGCGCTGAATCATGCACTTTTCCCGGGTGGGAGCATCGAAGATCAGCATGTTGGGCATTGGGGCGGAACGCTTCCAGTAGGTATACATCGAACGGCGGTAAAGCTTCTCGCCGCTGTCACGTTTATAGCGTAGGCCTCCATTGAGGGATACCTCGTTCCAGATGTTCGGAGGCTGGTAAGGCTTCACGCTGGGCCCGCCGACATGTGTCACAAGCAGGCCCGAAACATCGAGTGCGGTATCACGAATGAATTCCCCCTGCAGCCGGAACCGTGGGGAACGTGCGAGCAGGATATTCTCCGGGTCAGCCTTGGCCAGTTGCGGTGTCAACTTGGACGACTGCCGATAGGTGGCAGAGAGGACGATCTGTTTGAGCATCCGTTTCACGTCCCAGCCGCTCTCGACAAAATCGACGGCGAGCCAGTCAAGTAATTCAGGATGGCTGGGCGGGCTGCCCTGGTTTCCGAAGTCGTCAACGGATTTGACCAGACCGCGGCCGAAGAGCAGGGCCCAGTAGCGGTTGACTGCAACCCGGGCGGTAAGCGGATTTTTCCCCGAGGTGAGCCACCGAGCGAGTCCCAGGCGGTTGGGGGCAGCTCCCTCTGCGAGATCCGGGAGTGCCGAAGGTATCCCGGGGTGGATCACGGCATCGGGACCCTCCTTGATGGGCTGGTCATAGGCGCCGCGGTCGAGGATGTAGGTTTTGCGGATCTTGTTGCTGGGATTGTCCTGCATCACCATGACGCTGGTGCCTTTCTGCCCCTTGATTCCATTCTCCTCCGCGAGGAGCTTGTTGTGGGAGGCAACCAGCTGCTGGTAGCCCTTGTCCTTCGAGGAGAGGTAGTGCTCCAGCAGGAGCATTTTCTGCTCCTGCGTGCGTTTGTCAGCGGGGGTGGCAAGGATGCCCTGGATCGGGTCCCCTCCGAGACGCTGGATCTCCGATCCGGAAAGGGCCCGGTTGTAGACGCGTAGTTCGTCAACCTCCCCGTTGAAGTTCCCGCCGCTAGAGCGGCTGCCGATTTTGAACGGAGTTTGTGTAGCGATGGAATCCTTGAGCGTATCCTGTTCGACCTTGTTACCCACGAGTTTGCCATCGATGAAAATCTTGACCCCGGAGGCCTTGGATGAGCCGTCGTAGACAACGGCCACATGCTGCCATTTGTCAGCAGCGAGGGGCTGGGCGGAAACCACCTTGAGAGCGTTTTGGGGCCAGTTGCTGATGATGTGGGTGCCAACCGCGCGGTTCTGAATCCAGAAGTCATATCCCCGAAACGCCTGCCCGACGTCCATGCGGGCCATCACGGAGCCATTGCCATTGCCGGGAACCTTGAGCCATGCCGCAAAGGTAAAGGGCTGGTCGCGTTCCCGGGGTGGCCAGGAGCTGAACGTGATGGACGTCTTTCCATCGAAACGCAGCCCCCCACCTCCGTCTCGCCCGGCCGGAGAAAGCTTGCCCCCGACCTGGCCGACTCCTCCACCCACGCCGGCCTTGACCTGCTTGCCGTCCCGCTCATCGAGAGGAAAGAAATGAGCAAGGCCGTCAGGCTCCGGCGCGGCATTGCCAGCGGACTTCTGGGCGACTCGCAGCCACTTGACGTGCTCTGGGACAGCCGCCCGCCTGTATTCATCCAACTTCCTGTCGCTCGCCTCAATCGCCTTGCGTAACCCGGCTAATTTGTCCGCCTGCTCCCGGGGTGGAACATTGACCACCGGTGACTGATTCCCGCCCCGTGTCTGCATGCCCGGATCGGTGGTATTGTTGAAATAGGCAAACATCTGGTAATACTCACGCTGGGAGATCGGGTCATACTTATGGTCGTGGCATTGGGCGCATTCCATCGTCAAACCCATCCAGACATTGGCCGTCGTCTTGACCCGGTCGACAACATACTCGACCCGCAGCTCTTCCGCGAATGCTCCGCCCTCGTCGGAAGTGGCATGGTTCCGGTTAAAGCCGGAGGCCACCCGCTGGCCAATTGTTGCATCAGGCAGCAGGTCGCCGGCAAGCTGCTCGGTAGTAAACTGGTCAAAGGGCATGTTTGAGTTGTAGGCGTCGATCACCCAGTCACGCCAAGCCCACATGTGCCGCGGGCCATCGGCGTGCATGACGGAAGAGTCTCCGTAGCGGGCCGCGTCCATCCATGCGAGAGCCATGCGCTCACCGTAACGCTCCGTCGCAAGCAAGCGGTCGACCACCTTCTCGTAAGCCTGCGGTGACTTGTCGCTGACGAAGGCCTCGACATCGCCAGGTGCAGGGGGGAGCCCGGTCAGATCGTAGGTGACCCGGCGGATCAGCGTGCGGCGATCCGCTTCAGCACTTTGCTCGAGGCCTGCCTTTGCAAGGTTTGCCAGAATGAATGAATCGACCGGGTTGTGTATCCGTGCCTTTTCCTGGGTGGATGGCGCCGTGGTCTTCGCCGGCGGTAAAAACGCCCAGTGCTCCTTGTATTCTGCGCCAGAGAGAATCCATTTCCTCAGGAGCGTTTTCTGTTCTTCACTCAGGACCTTGTGGGACTCCGGCGGGGGCATGACCTCCTCCTTGTCGCTCGAGGCGATCCGGTGCAGAAACTCACTGTCCGCGAGAGCGTCGGGATCGATCGCCCGAACGCCGTCGTTGAGCCTGATGGCCCCCTCGCGGGTATCGAGTCTCAGCTTGGCCTTGCGGTCATGGGCATCCGGTCCGTGGCACAGGAAGCAGTTGCTTGAAAGGATCGGGCGGATGTCACGATTGAAGTCGATTGCATCCGCAGCCGGGAGAAGCGGGCTTGTGGCGAAGAGCCAGAAAAGCGGAGTGTGCTTGAGCATGAGCGTGTGAGTGATGTGTCTGCAGGAAGCCGGGGTTTCGTTAGGTCATGATATCTTCGACCACGTGTCCGTGAACGTCGGTCAGGCGATAATCGCGCCCCGAGTAGCGGTAAGTGAGCTTTTCGTGGTCGAGTCCCATCAGGTGCAGGATAGTAGCCTGCAGGTCGTGGACATGCACCCGTTTGTCCACCGCAGTCAGGCCAAATTCATCCGTGGCCCCGTAGCTCATGCCGCCTTTGACACCGCCGCCTGCCATCCACACGGTATAGCCGTAGTGATCGTGGTCGCGGCCCTTTGTTCCTTCTGAGGTGGGTGCGCGTCCGAATTCACCACCCCAGACCACGAGTGTTTCGTCCAGAAGGCCCCGCGCCTTGAGATCCTTGATCAGGGCCGCGATCCCCTGATCACAGGCATCGGCAAGAGCCTTGTGGCCTCCCGGAATATCGCCGTGCCCGGTATCCCAGGCGATGTCATACCCGCTGATGGAGTGAGAGAGCTGGACACAGCGCACACCTCGTTCCACCAGACGGCGCGCGATGAGGCATCCCTTTGCATACTCGCTGTTGCCGTACAGGTTGCGGGTGGCCTCCGACTCCTGCTCGATATCAAAGACATCCGGCACGGAGAACTGCATCCGGAAGGCCATTTCCATGGCCTCGATGCCTGACTCCAGCCCGCGGTCGCGTTCGCGGCGTTCCAGGTGCATTTTGTTCAGTTCGATCAGCAGGTCGGCCTGCTTGCGTTGTTCAGCCCGTGAGAGTTGTGAATTCCTGAGGTCCCGCATGACTGCGTCGGGCTTCATCTTCTGGATGTTGACGTAAGCACCGGCGTAGGCCCCGGGCAGAAAAGAGTTTCCCCAGTTGGCCAGCTTGCCTCGGGGTTGTGCTCGTGGCGACATGGCGACAAACCCGGGAAGATCCTCATTCTCCGTGCCCAGACCGTAGACCAGCCACGACCCCATGCTGGGCCGGTTTGGTTGCAGGGAGCCGACATTGGTCATCAGGATTGCTCCCGCGTGCTCCGGAATATCGGTGTGCATCGAGTGGATGAAGCAGAGGTCATCGACGACCTCGCCGACCTTGGGGAAAATGTCGCTGACCCATTTGCCGCATTCGCCATACTGCTTGAATCCGAAATAGGAGGGGACCAGGCCTCCTTTCGTGTTGCGCAGGGACTTCCGGTCCACAAGCTCGGGGCGCTGTCCGGCATACTTTGCAAGAGAGGGCTTGTAGTCGAAGGTGTCTACTTGTGAGGGCCCACCTGGCATGAAGAGCTGGATGACATGCTTGGCCCTTGGAGCGAAGTGGGGAAGCTTGGGCGCAAGCGGCGAATCCTCTGCGGTTTGCACGGTGGCAGCCCCCGCCGTGCCGAGGCCCGCCTGCTGCAGGACTCCTGCCAGCCCGAGAGTCCCGAAGCCGGCTCCCATCTTCCGGAGGATTTCACGCCTTGAGAGTTGGCCATTCTCGATCGCGGCTACCGCGCGCCGGTAGGCGGCTTCGTGTTCTAGGAATTTCATGGTGGAGTGGAAGGACAGGTCAGCTGGAGGATCGGCAATTTGGGGCAGGAAAGCCAGTTTCTTTGGCCGGGTTGATCATATCCGCTGGTCAGAGAGCAGGACAAGGAGGAGGATGTCACCCGATGCGCTTAGCCATTCTCTCAATTGTCTGGTTCCCTGCTTTTTTTGTAATCAGCCTGAGTTCGCCTGCTGCGGGTCGTCCCCCAAACATTATCTTCATCCTGGCCGATGATCTGGGCTGGGCGGAGCTGGGTTGCTATGGCAACCGGTTCAACGAAACTCCCCATCTGGACCAGCTTGCCCGGGAAGGCGTCCGGTTGACGCAGGCCTACGCGTCCGCTCCCGTCTGCTCCCCCTACCGCGCCAGTCTTCTCACTGGCCAGTATCCCGCACGGCATGGTTTGATCGACTACCTGCGACCGGACTCGGCGACCCCTCTCGCAGCTCGGCATGTGACGGTTGCGGAGCGACTCAAGACGGCCGGCTATGCCACCGGTATGATCGGGAAGTGGCACCTTTCGGGGTATCGACATCACAAGGCTCCGCTTGAATTGCGGGCTACCGATCACGGTTTCGACGAGGAGCTGGTGACCGAGATCAAAAGCGTCGGAAATGGAGCCAATTTCTTTCCCTACGTGTTCCGCACCCAGCTGGTCTCCTGGAACAGCGCTGGCCGGGAACAGATGCTGACGGACACGGAGTATCTGGTTGACCGGATGAATCATGAGGCAGTGCGCTTCATTGAGCGCCACCGAGAGAAACCCTTCTTTCTCTACCTGAGCCATTTCGCGCCGCATACGATTTTGAATGGAAGGCCCGACCTCGTGGACAAATACCGCAGGAAGCACAAACCCGGTCCCAGTACGCGAACCCGCTGTTACCTCTGTCAGGATGCGGGTTTCGAAGGAGATCCCGGGAATCACTGGGCCGCTCATCACAATCCCCACCTGGCCGCCATGATTGAGAGCATCGATGTGGGCGTGGGCATGATCGTGAAGAAGCTGGAGGAGCTGCAGTTGACCGGGGAGACCATGATTGTGTTTACGAGCGATAATGGAGGAGAACTCAATGTGACGAGCAACGCGCCGTTGCGGGGAGGAAAGAGCCAGCTGTATGAGGGAGGAATCCGGGTGCCCCTGATCGTGAAGTGGCCGGGGGGCAGTCCGAAAGGGCGGGTGAGCTCCGTGCCGACCTGCAACGTCGATTTTTATCCCACCTTCCTGGAGCTCAGTGGGGCCGACCCTGACGAAGGGCAGGTTCTCGATGGTCGCTCGATTCTGGCCCAGTTGCGCAAGCCGGAGGCAAAGGAGGAGCCTCGGACGATGTATTGGCACTATCCCCTGGAGAAACCTCATTTTCTGGGAGGCGTATCGGCCGGGGCGATCCGGGATGGCCACTGGAAGTTGATCGAATGGCTGGAGACCGGGAAGGTGAGCCTCTTCAACCTCGAAACGGATCCGGGGGAGAGCACTGACCTCGCCGGAATGGAGCCCGGGCGAGCGAGGAGCCTTCAGCAGAAACTGGTTCGATGGCGGCAGGAAATCGGCGCGCCCAAGTGAACTTGAAAGTGGAGGGAAAAAAATGAGACTTCGTCATGGCCACGTCTCTCACGCCCTTTCACCTCGCGATTCCGGTTGATGATCTGTCCTCCTCGCGGAGTTTCTATGGCCAGCTGCTCGGGTGTGCGGAGGGACGGAGCGCAGAGCAGTGGGTGGATTTCAATCTCTTTGGCCACCAGGTGGTTTGCCATGTCCAGAAGAAGCCGGCGGGGGAGGGCGGACATATTTCCGGGAGCAATGCGGTGGACGGCCACGACGTGCCCATACCCCATTTCGGCGTGATTCTCGAAATGAGCGACTGGAAGCGCCTCGCCGCAAAACTGCAGGCCGCGAATGTCGAGTTCATGATAGATCCGTACATCCGTTTCGAAGGAGAACCCGGGGAACAGGCGACCATGTTCCTGCGTGACCCAAGCGGGAATGCACTAGAGTTCAAGTCCTTCAGGGATATCGGGGCCGAGTTGTTTGCGACGTGAACGATCCCGGGTTCGGGGGATCCGGATGGTCACTCGAGTTGCATGAACTCATGGGTGCCGAGGAGGACCTGGGCATATTGTTTCCAGTAGACGTTCTTGTCGCCATCCTGTGAGAGGAAGGAGAGACCCGCCTCTCGCTCTCTGGACGTCGGAGCCCTCTGGAAGAGAAGGGAGTAGGCCCGGTCGATCCGGAGGGCGTCCTCCGCGGCGTCTTCCTGCAGCCGCCTCGAGAGGCTTTCGGCCCTGGCGAGCATGAAGGGACTGTTGAGGATGAAGAGATACTGCTGCGGCACGGTGCTCTCGATCCGCGCCGCGCTGGAGGAACGGGGTGCCGGGAAGTCGAAGATCCGGAGGAACTCTTCCGAGACCGAGCGGTCGAAGTTGCGACTCAGTTTGCCATAGATGGTGCGGCGTTTGCTCTCGAGGACGTGCTCGTCGGGGGCTCCTCCCAGGCTACGGTCCAGGTCTCCGCTCACGGCCAGCAAGCTGTCCCGCCAGGCCTCCACATCGAGGCGTCGGGGAGTCATGCGCCAGAAAAACCGGTTGTCGCCGTCTTTCGAGAACGATGCTTCATCGTAGTCCGTGCTTTGCTGCCAGGTCCTGGAAAGCATGATTTCCCGGTGGAGTTTCTTGGTCGACCAGCCGTTTTCAATGAAGGTGGCCGTGAGCCAGTCGAGGAGCCGGGGATGGGTGGGTTTCTGGCCGATGATGCCAAAATTGCTGGGTGAACGAACGAGAGCCTGTCCGAAGTGATGGAGCCAGATCCGGTTGACCATCACGCGGGCGGTCAGTGGATTGTCCGGGTCAGCCACGGCCTCCGCCAGTTGCTTGCGTCCGGACCCCTCGGTAAAGTGAGGGCGTTCTGCCCCGCCAAGGACCTCGAGAAACTTGCGGGGGGCTATTGGACCGTTCTTACGCAGGTCTCCCCGGATCGCGATATGCATGTCGCCGCTTCCCGACTCACCGAGGCCGTGTGCGGCGTCAGGTTTCGGGGGCACCGCTTTCCGAATGCGGTCCAGCTGGTCTCGCAGGGCCTTGAGTTCCTGACGGGATCGCTCCGGTATCTTCTTCTCCACTTCATTCCTGGGAATGTTGTGTTCCCGGGCGTTCCGGTCGAGGAACTCGTTGATGACCTTCTCCTGCTGCTTCACCGCGGCCTGGACGTTGCTGTAGACGTCCTGGACCGCCTGGGAGGAAATGGGAATGTCGCGCGGCTTGGAATTGCGGAAGATGCCCGCGATGGCGTAGTAGTCCGCCGTCGTGATGGGGTCGGACTTGTGGTCATGACAGCGCGCGCAAGCGGCGGTCAGGGCGAGGAAGGCACGCGAGAACGTGTCGACCCTGTCGGACAGAGTCTCTGCTTCGGCCTGCGCCTTCGATTCGGGATCGCCGCCGTCAGAGGTGTAGGTGGGGCCAATGGCGAAAAAACCGGTGCCGAGGGCTGCGTCCCGGTTTTCGAGGTCGCCTGCAATCTGGTGGCTTACGAACTGGTCGTAAGGCAGGTCTTGATTGAAGGCGGTGACCACCCAGTCACGGTAGCGCCAGGCATTGGGCAGTGGTTTGCTGTCCTGGGAGGCCCCCATCCCGTCGCTGTAACGAGCCACGTCGAGCCAGTGCCTTCCCCAGCGTTCACCGTAGTGGGGAGAGGCGAGAAGGCGGTCGATGACCTTTGCAAAGGCCTCGGGGGAATCATCTTTGAGGAAGGCTTCGACTTCTTCAGGGGTGGGGGGCAATCCGATGAGGGTGAAGTGTGCCCGGCGAATCAGGATTCGCTTGTTTGCGAGGGGCGCAGGCGTCACGCCGCTTCCCTTCATGCGATGGATTACGAATGCGTCGATGGGATGTCCTCCAACGGCTTGGTTTTCCGCGGCGGGGACAGGTGGTTTCCGGACTGGTTTGAAGGCCCAGTGCTCCCGCCGGAACCTGTCGAAATCGAAGGCCGGTCCCTGAGCCTTGAGTTGGGTTCCGTCCTCCGGAAGGGCCGCGCCGAGGTTGATCCAATGGACGATCTGGTCAATGGCGCGGGGCGGCAGCTTCTTCTTGGGCGGCATTTCAAGATCCTCCACCTGATAGCGGATGGCCCTGATCAGCAGGCTTTCGTCGGCCTTGCCCGGGACAATGATCTTTCCGCTGTCGCCGCCCTTGAGGATGCCGGCCTTGCTGTCAAGAAGGAGGGATGCCCTGAGCTTGTCGGCGTTCTTGGAATGGCACTTGTAACAGTGCTCCACCAGGACCGGGCGGACGTGGGTCTCAAAGTAGTGCAGACCCTCCTGTTCTGCGGCGGACGTGTTCTGGGCCGGAGCTGCAGATGCAGCAGATAACTGCACGGCTAAACCCGCGAGGATCGGAAGAAGGCTGCGGGCCGGGCAAATCATCGGGGTCGGATACTGCCGTCAATTCAGGGCGCCGGCTATCCCACCAACAGGTGTCTCGCCTGCTTTATTTGCTCCACGGGGGGCGCTCGAGCGAATCCCGGTATTTCATGGCCGCCTCCGTACGGGAGCGAACGTGCAGTTTCTCGTAGATGTGCTTCAGATGGACGCGGACGGTTTCCACGCTGATTGAGAGATCGGCTGCAATTTCCTTGTTGGCCATTCCCTTGGCGACCAGCTGCACGATCTCGGTTTCCCGCTTGGAAAGATTGAAGGCCTGGCTGCTCTCGCTGCTGGTGGGGCGGTGAAAGGCCTCTACAACGAGACGTGCAATTTCGGCCGACATCGGGGCGCCTCCGGCCCGGACCTCGAAGATGGCCCGGCAGAGGTCATCGGGAGAGGCGTTCTTGAGAAGATAGCCAGAAGCGCCGGCCTGCAGGGCATCGAAAATCTTGTCATTGTCGTCGAAGACGGTGAGCATGATGACATCAATTTCCGGGTGTTTTTCCTTCACGCGGGCGGTGGCCTCGATACCTGACATGCCGGGGAGGCTGATATCCATGAGGACGACATCCGGGCCGCCGTTCTCGATCGCCTTCAAGCCATCCTCGGCATTCTCCCAGACCCCGAAAGTTTGAATTCCGTCCATGGAATCGACGATCCGCTGGACGAGTTTTCCGAGGGCGGGAGTGTCCTCAATGACGGCGACTTTGATGGGTTCTCGTTTGACGGCGGACATGGTAGGAGGACTATCAAGTTGGGCCAGAGAGCGCGCAGATCAACGCAAAATGTCCCGGAATCGTGAGAAAGCGCAGATTCGTTCCCCATTTCATCAGAGGAGGGGTCGGCAGGATTGCCCCCTCAGCTTTCCGGGGATAGATAGGCGATCAAGATGGGCGCTGTGAGGCGCTGCGGGGGACTGGCACCAGGCTCCCTGTTCCCGAGGAAGCCGCGAGAGGCGGGATCGCTGCGGCAAGATACGGGAACCGCGGACCGGGTGTTTTTTTCGGCCAAACAAGCTTTTCCGTGCGCTTCTGATTGTTCAGGCTCACACAGTCAGTCAATCAGGATAATCCCATGTCAGTCTTCAGCAGTGACCAAAAGGCGGATTTTCACCGCGACGGCTACCTCTTTGTGCGCGGTTTGTTTACCGGGGAGGAAATCGGATTGCTTGGAGAAACCGCCCGCAATGATCACGCCATGGACAAGGCCTCTTCCACCATGGATGACGGAAAGGGTAACGATGTCCGGCTTTCTCTCTGGAACCACCCCGGGGAGGGAGTTTACGGAATGGTGGCCCGTTGCCGGCGGGTGGTAGATGGAGTGGAGGATTTGCTGGGGGAGGAAGTCTACCACTACCATTCCAAGATGATTCTCAAGGATGCGAGGGTGGGCGGAGCCTGGGCCTGGCATCAGGACTATGGCTACTGGTATCAGAATGGACTTCTCTTTCCTGACCTCGTCAGCGTCATGATCGCGGTGGACGATGCCACACAGGAAAATGGATGCCTTCAGGTGCTCAAGGGGTCGCACAAGCTGGGCCGGATCAATCATATCCTGACCGGTGAGCAGGCGGGTGCGGACATGGAGCACGTGGAAGAGGCCCGCAAGCGGTTGGAGACCGTCCAGTGTGAGATGAAGGCGGGCGATGCCCTCTTCTTTCATTCCAACACCCTGCACTGCTCCGCAGCGAACAATTCGGACCATGCCCGCTGGGCGCTCATCTGTTGCTACAACACGAAGAGCAACGACCCGTTCAAGGAATCCCACCACCCCGGATACACCCCGTTGAGCAAGGTGGACGATGAGATGGTCCTGCAGGTGGGGCGTGACGATGTGAAACGGTCCAACGTCGAATTTGCCAACCTGATCGAGGAGGATAAGAGCGCCGCGAGTCTCTCCGAGAGCGAAGCCTAGTTCCTCCCTGCCGACCTGCTCTCCGAACATACCCAAGGGACACAGTTCCACGGAAAACCAACCAAGACGACAACCCAGACAGCAGACTCATGAAACTCGGAATCATCAACAGCGCCTTCGGCCAGGCTGGCGTGGATACCAGGACCGGCCTTGAGCACATTGCCCGGATCGGATTTGATTCGGTGGACATCTTCACCGAGGCCATCGGTATCGAGCAGGAAGAGGTCGACCTCATCAGGAAGACGTGTGAGGACAACACTCTGCCAATCGTGTCCACCGTGGTGGTCTCGGCGGGGCTTGTTGATTTCAATGACCCGGTTCGTGATTTTCACGTTGAGCGCTCTAATCGCTTTGTGGACCTGGGCCAGAGCCTTGGGTCCGACAATCTCCTCCTCGTCCTCGGGGAATACATCTGGCAGCGGGAAGTAATCCCTCCGGAGGCCCAGTGGGAGTGGGGCGTGGAAGGCGTGCGGAAGATCGGGGAATATGCGGGGGAGCGGGGCATGGAGATCGCCCTCGAGCTGGAGCCCTTTCGTCTCAGTCTGCTCAACAGTGTGCCGAAGATGGCGCAGTTCATTGACGACTGCGGACTGCCGAACGTGAAAGCCAACATCGACGTGAGCCACCTCGTGCTGGCGGATACCCCTCCCGACGCGCTGGAGTTACTTCGTGGCAAGGCCACCCACGTACACATCAGTGACTGCGACGGGAAGGTGCACGGGGACCTGCCTCCCGGGCGCGGGGTGGTCAAGTTTGCGCCGTACCTGCAGGCGATCAAGGACCTGGATTTCGACGGATCAATTTCGCTCGAGCTGGAGTATTCCCCGGATCCTGACAAGATCGTGGAGTGGGTGGAGGAGGCGTATTCCGCCACCGACAGCCTGATGCAGCAGGTTGGCCTGCGGAGCTGACCCGGAGCGGGAGCAGTTCGCCGCCCGGGCGCTGTTCCGGACTCCAGTGGGCCTGAGACGCAGCCGGATGTACTCCCAACAATCATTCCATTAGATCATGTCCGAAGAAGACGAGTATGGCTTGAGCCCGACGAAGGAAGTGGTGGAGATTACTCCGCCAGCGGTGGACTACCGGCCGCGGAGGCCGAGGAGTTACCGCCCCAGGATCTGTCTCTTATACACATCTGACGCTGCCGACGATATGCAGTG
>CAWWCX010000021.1:0-22378 GCA_963935445.1 uncultured Roseibacillus sp. | reverse complement strand
TCTACACCACTGCATATCGTCGGCAGCGTCAGATGTGTATAAGAGACAGCCCCTCCGAACCGACAAGTCCGGCAGCGTCGACCTTGGTCCCCTCGAGGGGATCACCCGGGTCCACGCCACAACCGCCACCAATCAGCACCGCGTGTGGAACCTCCCCGAGATCCGCCGCACGCACCCCGGCCTCCTCCATGCCGCCGCCGGACAGAGCATCAGGATCCCCTACCTCGGAGCCCTTGACCGGTCGAAACTCTCCCTGCACGCCGTGTCCTCCGCAGGCATCACGGCGGACGCCTACAAAAACCTTTCCCTCGAAAACGGATTCCTCGTGGCCGAAAAACTCGACCCCGGTGATTACCGCCTTCTGCTCAAGAAGAGCAATCACTCGATCACCCTGCGGGTGGCCAAGGGCACGGTTGCCAGCAAGCACGTCTTCAACCAGGCCCGTACGCTCGAGATTCATGACCACGCGCCATCACACCTGACCCGTCTTGCAGTCGTCGGTGATTCACTCCAGATCGACGTCGCAAATGCCGACGAGGCTACCCGCGTCCATGTCGTGGCCACACGGTTTCTTCCCGATTTCGACCTCTTCGGTTCTCTCGGTGGCGCCCCTCAGCCCGGGCTCTTCCGCGGCACGCCCGGACGGCTTCCCAATCTCTTCGTGAGTGGCCGGAAGATCGGCGACGAATTCCGCTACATTCTCGAGCGCCGCTACGCCCGGAAACTGCCGGGCAACATGCTGGAACGCCCCGAAATCCTTCTGAATCCATGGGCCGTGCGCGACACTGAAGCCGAGAAGGAATCCCTCAGGGAGGGCGAGGCCTACAATCGTGCCAAGCCCGGGGAAGCCCCCGATGCCAAGCGGGAATCCGCAAGGCAGGCCCGGGGACTCGGCCAGGCCGATGGAGCCACCGGAAGCACTGTGGACTTCCTCGTCAATGGCCCCGCCCAGCTCCTCAACCTTCACCCGGACGAGACGG
Organism: uncultured Roseibacillus sp.; assembly: GCA_963935445.1. Lineage (GTDB taxonomy): Bacteria > Verrucomicrobiota > Verrucomicrobiia > Verrucomicrobiales > Akkermansiaceae > Roseibacillus_B. The sequence goes on along the minus strand of CAWWCX010000021.1, from coordinate 21,398 downwards.
GCAGAATCTCAATCGACCTCGAGGCCTTCGGGGACCGCCAGCACCTACACGTCCTCGTTCTCGACCACCACGGCTCCACCTACGCCGAGACCTCTCTTCCCGAGCGCGAAACCGAGATCGCGGATCTACGCCTGCTCCGCCCCCTCGACCCGGACCGGCATTACACTGAACAGGATTCCGTCACCCTGCTCAAGAACGGGGAAAAACTCGAGATTCCCGACCTGAGCACGGCCCGCTTCGAGGTCTTCGAGACCCTCACGAGTGCTTACCGCTACCTCCTCGCTATTCGTGATGATGCGACCCTGCGCAAGTTCGAGTTCATTCTCAACTGGCCCAACCTGGACCAGGAGGAGAAGCGTGCCCACTACTCCCGGTTTGCATGCCACGAATTGAACTTCTTCCTTTCCCGCAAGGACCCCGAGTTCTTTGCGGAGGTGATCGGTCCCTACCTCACCAACAAGCGCGACCGTACCTTCTTTGACCAGTTCCTTCTCAACGACAAGCTCAACGCCTACCTCGAACCCTACGAGTACAACCGTCTCAACTCGCTCGAACGCATCCTCGTGGCCCACCGTCACAGGGAGCGCCTTGAGAACACCCGTTGGGATCTCCGCGATCGCCTCGCCCTGCGTCCACCCGATCTTGCTGGCGACTACCTCCGCTTCCAGGGAGCCCTCTCCACCGGCGGCCTGGCCTTCAGCGAACGCAATCAGCAACTGGACATGGCGCGCCGGCAACTTGATACCGCCGAGGCCTCTGCCGAGGCCGATACCTTCGCCGCCTCTGCTCCATCCCCCGCTCCCATCGCAGGTGCCATCCTCGAGGGAGAGGCCGGTGGCCGCCCGGCACTCGGACGCAGCCTGTCCCGAAACGGCCTCTTTTCCCGGGCGGATGGCCGCGCCGCCAGCGAGGCCAAGGAGGCCGCCAAGAAGCTCGCCACGGCCCAGCAGGGCCTCGAGGCCAAGTCCCAGAAGCTCCGCAAGGCCTCCCGGAGTCGCTACGCCAAGGGCACCCCCGCTGACAAGGCCTCCGCCTTCGACGCCTATGCCGATGACTTCGCGCTCAATGCCTCCGAGGCGGAGGCGCTGTACCGCGCGGTCGAGTCCACCAAGGAGTGGGCTGAGACCAACTACTACAGGCTCCCCATCGACGCCCACACTTTCAGCCTGATTACTGAAAGCAGGTTCTGGCTCGATTTCTCCCGATACGAGGGCGAGGACGGATTCGGATCCCGCAACCTCGGAGAAGCGGCCCGCAACGTCCACGAGATGCTCCTCGCCCTCGCCGTCCTCGATCTCCCCTTCGCTTCACCGGAAAGTAAAATGGAGATCGACGGAAGCAGGATGGTCTTTACCGCCGCCGACAATGCGATCGCCTTCCACCGCGAGATCAAGGAGGCCAGACTCGCCAAGAACCGTCCCCCGCTCCTCGTGAGTCAAAGCTACTTCCGCCAGGGCGACCGACACCGCATCGTGGACGGGGAACAGGTCGATAAGTTTGTCACTGACGAATTCGTGGCCGGCGTGGTCTACGGGGCCCAGGTTGTCGTCACCAACCCCACCAGCACCCGCCAGAAACTCGATGTTCTCATCCAGATCCCGAAGGGCGCCATCCCCGTGCTTGGCCATCGCGCCACCGCCACCGGAAAAATCGCTCTCGACCCTTACACCACCCAGCGCATCGAACGGTTCTTCTATTTCCCTGCGGCAGGAAATTTTCCCTGCTACCCCGCACACGTCTCCAAGAACGGCGAGGTCATCGCCCACGCCGAGCAGTTTACCCTCGTGGTGGTCGACACGCCCTCGAAGGTGGACGAATCTTCGTGGGCACACCTGAGCCAGTGGGGAACGGAAAAGCAGGTGCTCGCCTACCTTGCCACGCAGAACCTCCACAACATCGATCTCGAGCAGATCGCCTGGCGCTGCCGGGAAAACGAGGATTTCTTCAAGAGCGCCCTCTCTCTCCTCCACCGCCGGGGCAAGTATCACCGTGCCATCTACAGCTACGGCATCTTCCACGATCACACCCCCGCCACACGCCAGTTTCTTCTCGTCGATGGACGCTACCTCGCCCGCTGCGGCGACTACCTTGCCAGCCAGCTCGTCACCATCGACCCCGTCACCCGGCGCGCCTACGAACATCTCGAGTACAGGCCGCTCGTCAACAGCCGGTCCCACGTGGTCGGCGGGACACGCAAAATCCTGAACGGCCGTATCCGCGACCAATACCAGAAGTTCCTGCGCATTCTCAGCCAGAAGCACAGGCTCGACTCCTCTGACCAGCTGAGCATCGCCTACTACCTCTTTCTCCAGGACCGGGCCGGCGCAGCCATGAGCAGACTCGACACGGTCAAGGCCGGCACCCTGCCCGCCACCATCCAGTATGACTACTTCCGCGCCTACAGCGCCTTCTATAAGTCAAAGCCGCAAGAGGCCCGCGCCATCGCAATGAGATATACTGAGCACCCGGTTACCCGCTGGCGGGAACGCTTTCTCAACATCATCTCCCAGGCCGATGAAATCGAAGGCAGGGACCCACAGGTCGTTTCCGAAAAAGACCGCAGCCAGCAGCAGGCCAAGCTCGCCGCCGCCGAGCCGGCCCTCGACCTGAAGGTCGAGGGATCGCTGGTCACCATCGACTACCAGAAAGTCTCCAACGTGCAGGTCAACTACTACGAAATGGACCTCGAGTTCCTCTTCAGCACAAATCCGTTCGTCTCCAGCAACAGCGGAAGTTTCTCAGTCGTCCGACCAAACAAGACCGAACGTCTGCAACTGGCCGACGACAAGCGCTCCCACAACTTCGAGTTGCCGCGTGAATACCAGTCCAAGAACGTCCTGGTGGAAATCATTGGCGGTGGCAGGAAACGCTCACAGGCCATCTATTCCAACGAATTACACACGGTGGTCAGCGAACGCTACGGCCTGCTGACCGTGCGTCACGCCGGGGACAACCGGCCACTCCCGACCACCTATGTCAAAGTCTATGCCCTGACCGGCAACGGCGCCAAATTCTACAAGGACGGCTACACGGACCTGCGTGGCAAGTTCGATTTCGCCAGCGTAAGCACCAGCGATATCAGTGACGTTCAGAAGTTCAGCGTTCTCGTCATGAGCGAAGAGCACGGCGCCACTGTCCTGGAGGCCCCCGTTCCCCAGCGCTGAGCATGCCACCGCGCCGCCCCACTTCTCCGCTCCCGGCCTGCAGGAAGCCTAGTCCTGCTCTACCCCGACCCGGTAAAACCAGCGCGGACCCTGTGCACCGGGATCCTGCACCTGGTGATCGAACAGCTCGCTGAGGGTCGTAAAGTTCAGTAACTCCATCCAGGGCTCCTCCCCCGGGCTGTTGCGGCGCTGGATTCGGTAGCGGGTCCCCGGAACAACCTTGGAAAGCTCCAGCGTGGCCGTCGAGCCCGCGATCTCGATGACCGAGAGCTGGAAGAACGCGCCCGCGTCCACCGGACTGTAACCGGTGAGGAATTCGGTCAGGTTGTCGTAGGGGTCCCCGTCAGGATTCGCATCCGGGGCAGCCGCCTCATTGGGGGGCTCTCCGAAGTATCCAACCTGCCAGTCATCCGGAAGCCCATCTCCCGCATAGCCCTCGAAATCATCCCCGTTGGTGTTGCGCACCGCAAGGCTCAGCTGGCCGGCCACGCCCTCGCTGGCCGCCTGCACGACAGCGGCCGTTTCGCTGTAGACGAGCTCCGCGGTCGCCAGGCCCGTGGAGTCGATCGTACTCAGCGGCCCAAGTAACACGGACCATTGCACCTCCGGCCCGGAAAGAACCACCTCCGTGAGATCATCGAGGGTCGCAACAGCCTGCAATTGCCGGGTCTGCCCCTCATCGACAGCAGGCGGCGAGCCTTCCACCGTGATCCCTGCGATGTCAAAGAGCTGGCCGACATAATTGAAGCTCTCCTGCGCGCCCCCGCCGGTCACCTGCGACACAGAGCCACCCGTCAGGCCTCCCACCGAGATCTCCGCCTTGATGTTTGAACCGTTGCCAACCTGTCCACCTCCTCCCACCGCCGGGGCGGAGAGAAGCTTGTAGCTTGCGCTGGCACTGTTGCTCTGGCCAAGCGTCGAGGCCGTGGTGGTCACGAGCAGCAACACGAACTGGGTTATCGCTTTCATCACTTTTCTTTTCCTATTCGATGAGAGCCTTGGATCGCCACTTCATCCACACCTGGGGTTTGCTGAAAACCGTACCATCGGGCACATCCACCGCTCCACGTATCAGGAGAACGTCGTTCGAGGAGGACGACAGACCAACAGCCCGCTGCAGCGTCCGCACCCGGCTACCGTAGGTCGTTCCATCGTTGAAATCATTACCGTCACCACGCACGAAAAACCCCTTCCCGCTCACCTGCGGGCCCCTCTCGCTGTTGGCAGTTTCCACGAACTCCTGGATCTGCGCCCAGACCAAGCGGTCCTGCGGCAGGTGATAGGACATGATGTTGAAGATCAGGTCATCTCGCTTCTCCTGTGTTTCGCCGGCATACCGGGCGTTGATGTCCGCCGCGGTTGCGTCCGGGTCATCGTCAAGGGTTTCCGCAAAACCGTCTCCATCCGCCCAGTCGTCGACATCTCCATCGTTGTCCCCGGCATGGGTATGCACGAGGTTGAAAAAGTGACCGATCTCGTGGATCAGGAGCTCCTGGTAGGCCCCTGCCCCGATAAAGATGGCACTCCTTCCGCTGGAGGGCAGGGAGCACACCCCGGATCTGGTGTTGTTGAGGTAGACATTGATGGAATCATCATGCCAGCTCCACGCCGCCCTCGCTGCCGCGCTGGCTGTCGCCGCGGTCTCCAGGGCATTCTTATTGGCCGAACTCCTCGCCGTCTGAGTGAACCAGGGACTCGCCTGGCCGGTGACATCATAGACCGTGTTGTCCCGGAGGAAGAGCCTGATGGGAGACCCCCTCCGGCGCAGCATCCCGTTGGTGAAGGTAATGTTGTCCCTGATCACCTGCTCCGAATTGAGATTCAAGCCCGTCACCCCGATCGTATTGGAATTGTCAGGAAACTCCCCATTCGGCCCACGAATCACCTTGAAGGAGACACGCACCTGGATCTCCGCGCACGTCAGCGCGGGGGCGAGGGTGATCGCCATGGTGAATAACAGGATTCCGCCTTGTCTCAGGAGGGGTCGTTTCATGATCTCGGCTGTTCTCTCGTTCGTTGATTGACTACTGCAGCGACACCAGCACGAGGACGAGCCCCTGCCCTTCATCCAGCCGGGTCATGGCCTTCCCGATGATCGCTCCACGCGCACGGTCGTGATCGGTCACTTTCATCCCATGGCCGGGCGTGTCTGCGGTAGTGATCAGATCCCCCGGCTCGATCGAGCCATTGCTGGCATCCATCCGGCAATAGACCCTTCCCGTCAGAGCGATGGGATAGGCTCCGTCCGCCAGCGAGTCACGCTGCCCCATCAGCAGTCCCGTGCGGACGCCCCCCGCCCCGCTGATGATTCCTGCCACCGTGCGATCGTAGGCCTTGCTGCTGGGCTTGAGCTGCCCCGGAGCCGCTGGGTCAATGCACACAATCATGCCGGGCTCGGGTTCCAGTTCCGAGGGAGAAATCTCGAATTGCTCAGACAGGTCGGACCCACCCGTGATTTCCACCGTCCCGGTCGTCACCCGGCTTGGCCCGCCCTGCCCGTACTCCGCATCCAGTTCCATCGTCTTGATGCCGGCGTTATTGTAGAGGTTGATCTGAGCCCCGTCGCTGGCGACCTCCTGAGCCTCAATCACGACGGTTCCCTCCCCGGCCGCGTTGTAAAGCCACAACTCGCCGCCCCCTTCGGTCGCGTCCTCACTCAGCTCCACCGCGTTCGTCCCGTCTGCACTCCGCACCCGGATACGCCCCCCGCCGGTCACCGATTCCGCCCCAAGCAATTCGATGGTCTGCGTTCCATCGTCATCGAGTATACGAATCTGCCCCCCCGTTCCCGTGCTCTCCCCATCCAGGGTGATTCGACTGGATCCCCCGGAATCGCGTACCGAAATGAATCCTGCACCCCCGTTGTCTCCATCGAGATTCACCCCGATCTCCCCATCGTTCTGGTGGAGTCTCAGGTACCCGCCTTCCGTCTCCGAGGCCTTCAGCGTGGCCCGCGCACCTGCAGCTGTGGAAAGGCGCAAAACTCCCCCGGGCGCCCCTACCCATGACCCAAGAAAAGGGAACCGCTCGTGCCCGGCCAGATTTACCAGTTCGTTATTTTCCGCAGTGTTGTCGTAGAGCAGGAGCTGCCCCCAGTCCCGCCCCTCCAGGCGGGCATGCACCTGTCCGTCAGATCCATAGGTGGAAATCCGGCTTGCTCCTCCCAGAAGCTCGATGGTTTCGAGGTCGCCTCCATCATTCCAAAGGGTCAGCGCCCCGTCCGCAGTCGCACTCCCCAGCTCGAGCGCGTCCGCCAGCTTCTCCCCGGTAAGCGTGTTGTTCTCCACGTCCTCATTACGAATGGCCCCGTCCGCGAGCTCTGATGACCCGATTGCACCGGGAGCCACCTCGCTGGGACCCACTGCTCCACCCACAATGTGGACCCGGTTCACCGAGTCCGGGCGCAGGTCCACCGCGGAGATGGATTCATCAACAATATGGCCACCATCCACTGCGTTACCTGCAATCTTGCTCCCGGTGACCGCACGGTTGGCCAGCTTGTCGGTCGTAATGATGCCATCCTGCACATCGGCGGACATCATGGCATAGCCCACGGCCGCAATGCGCCGGTCCGGGATCAATCGTTCAAATCCACTGCCGCCGTCAAACCAGGTGCGGACATATACTTCCTCATTGGTAAAGACCGAGGCCGGCAGGACAACCATGTTGAGCAGAGTCGCATCCCCCAGAAGAACAGAGTAATGCCCGCTGGACACCATGAGCCTCACGAAGGCCGCTGGCTCCGAACCAGCCGCACTGGTTCCATCATTACTCCAGTGCGAGACCGCCCCGGACTCATTCACGAGAGCGAATTTGAATGCTCCTTCCCGCGGTGCGGGACTGCCATAGTTTGTTCCGTTTACACTGATCCGCCCCTGCAGGGACAGCAACTGCGGGACCTGCCCACCCGCCGGGCCAAATGCGAGCACACATACGGAAATGAGGAACGAAAACCTTTTCATCAGAAGTAGCCGGTTTGTTTGTGGGGGGTGACCGGGACGGGTGCGACCGGGAGTAGCCGCCTCTTTGAACAATCCCTACCGCACACTTATACAAGCTGGCAGCCACTCCTCAAGATTGTCATCTCCAAATAATCAACCCGCGAACAGCCTCTGCGCCCTCTGTCCCGTTCTTGACCCCAGCTCAAGCCCCACATGCGTCTTCACGTCGGGTGGACCTCCGAAACGACGGGAACCTAATCCGGCCAGTCACCGTGATTCACTCGCCACATGCCAGCACCATCCTCCTGAAACACAATGGAGAGCGCCCGGGGCGGCTTGATGTCCTGAAAGACCCACTCCCAGACCAGGGCACGCCACGGCTTCTGGGTGGCCCGGCCGTAAACCTTGTACCCCGCCTTGTCAGGCGCCCCGAACATGGCCTCCACCTGTTGCTGAGGCATGCCAACCTTGACCGAGTCCGCGAGCTTCCGGGCACTCTCGTAATCAGGTTTGGAGCGAACCGGTCCCGTTTCCCCCCAATCGGCCGGGAGCGGCTGTTGCCCCACTGCCCGCACCGGGTCCTCCGGCCCCTTGCCCGTCTGGGAACAACCGGCTGTGAGGACAAGAAGGGAAACGGCAGCAGGAACTCTCCAATTGCGAATCATCGTAAGCAAGATCTAACAATGCAACGTAAGGGATGCATCAAAAAAGGATGAAGCTGCTTCACAACGCCCCGGGGATTCTCACTCTCCGGACTTCGGAGGCCCTGTCAGAACCCGGGCACACGGAGGAATTGAACACGGCCTCAGGAACCGGAATGCCCCACTGCCACCAATCACGCGGCGGGAAACCTTCTGGAGCGCAGGACCGCCCTCCACGTCGGGGACATTCCGCGACACTTCTGCGATCCGATTCGATTCCCCTGTTCGCAGACCTGTCACGCGTCTAGGGTGTCCCGGTGTCTACACGGAGAACGATTTCACTTCTCGGCCTCGCGGCAGCCCTGACGCTCCCCCTTCACGCTTCCACCTTCGAAAACAAAAGCACGCGCCTGGGAGCCGCCGGGGGAAACGAGGCGTGCTGGTTCGACTTCGACAACGATGGGTGGGTGGACCTCTGTGCGGGAGGAACGCTCTACCGCAATGAACAGGGCAAGAAGTTCGTGGCCTTCGCCAAACCCGGGGCCTGTGTCGCCGCTGACTTCGACAACGATGGTTTTATCGACCTTTACTCATGGAATAAGCGCAAGCTCTACCGCAACAAGGGCGGCAGGGAATTGGCGGAAGCCCCCCTTCCCGCACTGCCCGGGGGAGGCTCCCTCGGAGCCTGCTGGGGCGACTTCAACAATGATGGCTTCATCGACCTCTATGTTGGCGGCTACGAAACCTGGCCCGGCGCCACCCATGCCGACTTTGTTCTCACCAACCGGGGTGGCAAGGCCTTCGAACTGACCTGGAGCGAAGTACGTTACCGGGCGCGCGGGATCAGCGCCTGCGATTTCGACCGCGACGGCGACCTCGACGTCTACGTCTCAAATTACCGGCTGCAACCCAACATCCTCTGGCAGAACGACGGCATGGGAAGGCTCACGGACGTGACCGGTGCCTATGGCGCCAGCGCGAATGGCCCGGGGTTCGCCGGGGGGCACTCCATCGGCGCAGCATGGGGCGACTTCGACAATGACGGAAACATCGACCTCTTTGCGGGCAACTTCGCCCATAAGGACAACCGCGGCAATCAACCCGAGTCACTGTGGCTGCGCAACCTGGGCAGGAATGGCAAATACTCGTTCAAGAGCAGGGGCCAGGGCGGTGTATTCTACCAGGAATCCTACGCCAGCCCATCGGCCGCCGACTTCGACAATGATGGAGACGTGGACCTCTTCTTCACCACCGTCTACGGCACGGCCAGCTTCGGACGGAAAAACAATTCCGTGCTCTTTCGCAATGACGGGAATTTCCAGTTTGCGAATGCCACATTGGACAGCAAGCTGGAGGGCCTGCCACCCACCTACCAGGCCGCCTGGGCTGACTTTGACAACGACGGAGATCTCGATCTCATGGCCGCAGGCCAACTTTTCGTGAATCGTTCCACCGGAAACCACCACTGGTTGAAAGTCCGCCTCCTCGGCGATCCCGGAAAAAAGGTCAACCTCTCCGCAATCGGGGCTCAGGTCCGGTTGGCGTTGCCTGACGGACGCATTCTCACTCGACAGGTGGAGGCCGGCACCGGGCAGGGTAATCAGAACGATCTCGTCCTCCATTTTGGGCTGGGCGACCACGATGCACCCGTCCAGCTGGAAATTCTCTGGCCTGGTGGCTCCACCAGAATCGTCAGGAATGTTCCCGTCAATGGGCGGGTGACACTCAAGATGAGCGAATAACACCCACGCCATCATTCCTCCCCGCTCGCAGTCTGGAGCGCTGCCACGATGAAACGCGCACGCCGCGCATGACCTGGCGCTTTCCCTTCCTATCCTGAAAAACCCACCGTGATTTCGATCGCCATCCCGGAATCACAGCTGTTGCGAACCCAGCATGAGAACACCTGATTGCCCGCTTTGGGGTACGAATCTGCCCGCCGTTACCCTTTATTCAGGCTGAATCTGCCTCCGCATCCCCTCATTCTGTGACCAATCGGATAGACATTGGCCCGCTAAAGGCGTATTAACCCAAGGCTCCCTTCAAACCCTCGTTCGTCCATTCGCATCCATGAATCTACGAATCCTCTCCATTTGCGCTCTCGCTACCCTGTGCTCTCTTCCCACCCTCTCCGGGCGCACGTGGGTCAACTCCACGGGCCAGCCCATCAAGGGAACCTTCGTTGGCTTCCAGGGCGGCTCGGTAAAGATTCGCCTTGATGAAGACCAGAAGGTCGTGAGCGTTCCCCTCAAGGTTCTCTCCAAGGCTGATCAGGAGTTCGTCCGCAGCCGCGAGATGACCGCCAAGGCCGACCTCGTTGCCCTTGCCGTCAAGCGAATCGACGCCGCCGTCGATGCCGGACTGGAAAAGCAGAAGCTCAAATACAACGAGAGTCTGAACGACCACATGTACCTCCGCCGGATTTATCTGGACCTGGCGGGCCGCATACCCAGCTACAATGAGGCCAAGGCGTTCCTCGATTCCCGTAGCAAGAACAAGCGCCAGGAACTGGTCATGAAGCTCATCAAGTCGTGGGACTACGCCAGCCACAACTACAATCACCTCGCGGAACTTCTGCGCATCCAGACCACCTTCCCCGGAACCGTCCTCCGCAATGACGCGTTCATTTACTGGCTCAAGGAACAGATCCACACCAACACCTCCTGGGATGAGCTCGTGCGAAACATGGTGATGGCGGAGGGTCGCATCTGGGACAACCCCGCGGTGGGTTACCACCTGCGCGACAATGCCATGAAACTCGATCATGTTGCGTTCATGGGCAAGGTCTTCCTTGGAACCAACATCACCTGTGCCCAGTGCCACGACGACCCCTTCAGCGACTGGACTCAGTATCAGTACTTCGAGTTCTCCGCCTACCTGGCCGACCTCGAAACCAAGGGCAAGGCCCTCCCCGGCAAGATGCCCAAGCGCAACGAGCTCGAGGCCTACATCGCCAAGAGCCAGAAACTCAATCCCGCCAATGAGGAGCAGAAGCGCCGCATCAACAATATCGCGGGCGGCTACCAGCGGGCCATCCGCGATATGAGCCGGGCCAGCGAACTCGCCGTGCACACGGTGGCGAACCGCCCGATGAGGCTGCCCGAAAACTACCAGTACGAAGACGGCTTTCCTCGCGACAAGGTCGACCCCTTCATTCTCTTCGGGAAGGAAGATGGGACCACCGCCGCGGCCCTCAACCCACGCCAGCGACTGGCAGTCTGGCTGACCAATTCCAAGAACGAGCGCTTCGCGATGAATATCGCCAACCGCATGTGGGCCCGTTACATGGGCCGCGGCGCGGCCGAACCTCTCCACGACATCAATCCCAAGAAGACCCTGAACGCCGACCTGCTCAAGGTCCTCACCGAGGAGATGGTTGCCCTTCAGTTCGACCTCAAGGCCTTTTCGTGGGCCATTGTGAACACGAAGGCCTACAACCGGCTGGCCACCCGCAGGAAGATCAACGTCACCGACCCCTACTTCTTTAACGGCCCCCTCCTCCGTCGCATGAATTCCGAGCAGATCTGGGATTCCTTCGTCACGCTCATGGTGGACGACCCAAACCAGTTCCGGCTCGACACCGGTCACCGCTACAACCGGTTGATCAACGTCTCCAAGCCTCCCGGATCCGTGCCCGAATTCGTGGCCCGGGTGGATGAATTCAACAAGTTCAAGCCGGAGCAAACCCTTCTCAATTCCGAGGGCGTTTCCATCCTGAACGCCAAGCCTCCCAAGGGGGACAAACCCTTCGGGCAGACCGCCCTCAGCCGCAAGCCTACCGGTCCCTCTGACGAGGAGATGATGATGGCCTTCATGGAAGCCGCCAAGAAACGTAAGCTCCTCCTCGCCCGCGCCTCCGAACTTCCCCAGCCCTCCGACCCTGCTCACTTCCTCTCCAAGTTCGGCCAGTCGGACCGAACCTTTGTGATCGAGGCAAGCTCGCGGGATGGCTCCGTACCGCAGGTCATGGAGCTCATGAACGGATATGCCACCGAGATCCTGACCTCCCCGGGTTCCCGCATCTTCCTCGACATGAAAAACCTCCGCTCAAACTTCGAGAAGGCCGACGTGGTCTTCATGAGCATCCTGAGCCGCCGCGCAATCGGTAGCGAACAACACCTGCTCGACCGCGAGCTACGGGCCGCGGAAGGCCCCGAGGTCTTCTCCGACCTGATCTGGGCGCTGCTCAACACGCCCGAGTTTTTATTCGTCAAATAGTCAAACCCCGAACATACTTCCATCTGTTGCCATGAAAGACACTGTCCGCAAACTCGATGAACAGGACCGCCGGAACTTCCTGACCGGAGCGGCGGCCACCACCCTCGGCGTGACCATCCTCCCGGGCCTCGCCGGCGCGGCGGAGTCCAAGGTCATCAAGCCGGCCAAGCACGCCACCGCCAAGAACGTCATCTTCCTCTACATGGCAGGTGGCATGACACATGTGGACACCTTTGACCCGAAAACGCAGAGCGGAATCGCCGGGCCTTCCGCGCCCACATCCACTGCGGCCGATGGCGTGCAGCTCTCCAACATGCTCCCTGAGCTTGGCAAGCAGGCCAATAAGATGGCTGTCATCCGCAGCATGACCACAAAGACCGGTGACCACGGGGGCGGCAACTACCTCATGCACACCGGATTTTCCCGGCGTCCCGGGACATCCCACCCGCAAATGGGATCCTGGGCCCAGTATTTCCTCGGACGGCGCAGCCAACTGGTTCCCGACAGTGTCGTGATCGGTGGTGGCAACCCCGGCCCGGGATTCTTTCGCCCGGACCACAGCCCGCTTCCGATTGGCGACCCCAACCGCGGAATCAAGGATCTCCTCCCCAAGATCGACAAGACGCAGTTCGAACGGCGCCTCAAGTATGCGGAAACCTTCCGCGAAGCCTTCGAAAAAGGCTTTCCTCACGAGGACGTCAAATCGTACGCCGACTTCTACACGGAGACCGTGAAGCTCTTCGACAGCAAGACCACCGAACTCTTCGATATCAACAAGGAACCGGGCAGCGTAAAGAACCTTTACGGAAACTCCCGTTTCGCCCGCGGCCTTCTTCTTGCCCGCCGCCTGATCCAGAACGACGTGCGCTACGTCGAGGTCCAGCTCGGTGGCTGGGACGGCCAGCATGGCAATCCCGGCACGGCCGCCAACCGCACAAACGCGATGGACGCACCAATAGCCGCCCTCCTGCAGGACCTCGAGTCCCAGGGACTGCTGGACGAGACCATGGTCGTGCTCACCACCGAATTTGGACGGACGCCCCGCATCAATGGCCGGGGTGGCCGCGACCACTTCCCCAAGGCCTTCTCCGCCATGATCGCAGGTGGAGGCGTGCAGGGTGGCCAGGTCATTGGCGAAACTGATGACGCTGCCAGCAACATCAAGACCCAGCCCTACGAGCCCAAGGACCTCCACTCTACCATCGCTTACGCGCTTGGACTCCCCATCGAGAAGCGAATCCATGCCATGGGCGGTCGCCCCTTCTTCGTCGGCAACCGCGGCAAGGTTATCAAGGAGGCATTCGGCTCCGTCTAGGATTCGCACCTGCGATACACCGCAACCCTGCTCGCCCGGTTCGCAGGAGCCGGGCGATTTTGTGTCCTCGCGGGGAAGTCCTTTACAGGCGACTGCCACAGAAGCAATCCGAGCAGATGGAAAACGGGCTCCCCACCTTTGATTACAGGGATCTATCCAACCCCGACTCCCCGCTTCTGCAGGCCCTCCAAACGACCTGCCATCTCACGGGATTCTTCTACCTTCGCCATCCCGCTCTGGTTTCTGGCTCTCTCGCACGAATCTTTCGCCAGGCGAGGGAGTTTTTCATCCTTCCGTTCGAGGAGAAAAACGCCATTCACATCAGCCGCTCACCTCATTACCGGGGTTACTCCATCCTGGACGAGGAAGAGACCCGCGGCACCCCCGACCACAAGGAGACACTCGATCTCGGCATGGAGGCCTCACCACTGCCCGCCGGGCCGGACTATCACATCCTCCAGGGCCCAAACCAGTGGCCGGGCAGTCTCCCGGAGTTCCGCGAGGCGACCACAGCCTATCTCTCTGAGGTGCGTGCCGTGGGAGAGCAGCTCATGCGCACCCTCGCCGCTTCCCTGTCCCTCCCGGAGGAGACCTTTGCCCGTCACTTTGATCCACCCTATTGCATGCTTCGCCTCATCGCCTATCCCCCGGTCAGCGGTGACGTCCCTCAACAGCAGGGCATCGGTGAGCATACCGATTTCGGCTGCCTCACCATCCTCGCCCAGGACGACGTTGGAGGCCTCGAGGTACGCAATGCGGATGGCTCGTGGATCACGGCTGAGCCGAAGCCGGATTGCCTGATCGTCAACCTGGGCGACATGCTCGAAACGTGGACCGCACGCTACTTCATGGCCACTCCCCACCGCGTTCGCAGTCCGCGGGGTGATGCCACCCGCTTTTCCATCCCTTTCTTTCTGGAACCGAGCCTCGATACCGAGGTGGAACCCCTCCCTTCCGATCTTCTTCCACGCTTCAAGCGCGAAACCTTCCGGGACCTCCCGTCCCGGCCCATCCTCTACGGCAGGCATATGTTGCAGGCCTTTCGGAGAAGCTATCCCGGCATCGCGAACAACGCCTGAGCGTCCTCCCTGTCATCCGCGGCTCGCACTCTCCCGGCCTTACCTGCTCCCGACCTTCCTGCGCTTGAGAAAGACGATGGCGTGACCATCCACCCGAATATCCACCCTCGCGAAGTCCCCGACATACTTCAATACCTGCGCCATTGGGATATTCTGGAGCTCCAGGGTCACAGGGGTCTGAGGATCAACCCCGGGACCAAGGAGGAGATTGAGGCCCCGCTTCCCTGGATCCAATTGCCGGCTTGCCGCCGCAAGGTCATCAACAACCTGACGCAGCTCCGTATCCTCAAAATCGACCTTGGGCATGATGATTCCGGCGGCCCGCCGCTCAATCACGGGCTTTCCCCGCTTGAGGAATGCCTTCACGGTCGCCTTGGCAGGGCGGGGAATGATCCTGATGGCGTGCCGCTCTTCCCGGTAATCGAAGCCCCCAAGTTCCGCGGCATAGGCAAACGCAATACCTTTGGTGACTTTATGGAGAGTCATCGTGATACTGACATCCCTGTTCACCCGCGGGTCAACCAGGACATTGCGGGCTTTGCCCGTGGCTCCCTCCCGGAGGAAATCGACCAGGTCCTCCATGCTGGCCTGATCGAATTCCACCTTCTCGAGTTCCCCCCCCTGCGCACGCCCCTCAACTGCAAATAGCGCAAGCATTCCCGCGGTCAGCAGTGCTGTAACCGGTATGTGCCGGACCAATTGTAAGTGCATGGTCGCTCACACTACACTGAAATGCCTCCCCTTCAATCCCCCGCGGAGAAACAGCAGTCCTTCGACCGATATTCTGGTCGATAGCATCGCATAAGCGACCCTGCGAAGCCTGCTCTTCCACCCTCTTTCCTCCGGTCGATCTCCGCAGGACGACTGCTTCGCCAGCCCCCGGCATCGACAGCGTGGAAGCCTAATTGCCTCGTAAGTCGTAACAGATCAGCTTGGATCCGAAAGCGTTCCTGTTCACGTAGAGCAAACCCCGGTTCACGGTCGGAACCCCCCAGGTCTCGGGCGCACGAAAAAGCTGGGTCCGGGAAAGAGTCCTCGCCCCTTTCGGGGAGAGGTCGAGCCAGAGCAGCGTTCCCTGCGCACCCAGACAGAGGAAGGCTCCATCCACCCGGAGCAGGCTCGCCCGCCCAAGCCGGGCGCCCGGAATCTCGATCCCATCCCGCCAGACCTCTCTGCCACTCTTGACCTCGTAGCAGACAACCTCCGTTCCACCAGAACCATCCACTCCGTAAAGATAGCCGTCGTGCAGAACGGGCGTGGTGAACTGACTCGCAAAACGCCTCGCCTTCCATCGCAGGCTGGCCTTGCCATCAGCCGCAAAATCAATGAGGGCTCCCCCCTCGGTGTAGCTCTCGGTCACGAAAACCGCATTGCCGACCGCCACCGGAGAAGACGCATTTACGGAGGCGAACATGCGCGCCCGCCAGGGCACTGCATCATCAACCTTTCCGTTGCTGGGATCAATGCTCAGCAACCCACCCGTCGGCGGATCAGTCATCCCGCCAGTAAGGACCAGGACACGCTTCCGCCCATGGAGAGTGGCCGGTACCGGCGACGCGTAGCTGGCATGCCATGCGTGCTCCGTTTTCCAGACCAGTTCTCCAGTTCGCTTTTGGAACGCACCCACACACATTTCTCCGCCCACATTCACAATGAGAAGCTCCCCGTAGACCAGAGGACAGCTTCCCCGGCCGAAGAAAAGCGGAGCCGGGCCGTATTGTTTGTCCAGGTTCTTCTTCCAGACCAGCTTGCCGGTCTTCAGTTCCAGGCAGTGGAGATCTCCCCTCACCCCAAGGGCGAATACAAGGTCCCCATCGATCACCGGACCGGAGCGGGGCGCATCTTCCACGCCATAGCTTGATGCCAGCTCAACCGGGTAATCGAACTTCCAGTAGCGCTTTCCGGATGCAGGGTGCAGGCACTCGATCACCTCCCTCCCCTCCCGGGCATGAATCATGACGAGATAGTTCCCAGCCACCACCGGGGGCGCATGCCCCATCCCGCGCTGCACTTCCCACACCTTTTGGAGCCCCTCTTCCGGAAACGACTTGAGCAACCTGGTTTCGTTGGAATGCAGATCATGGCGGGGGCCCAGAAAACGAGGCCAATCCTCGGTAACAGCACCCGCTGGCAGCGCCTTGGGAGCCCTGTGATAGGTCAGCCGGTCAAAGCTCACGGCTTCCGGTTCCGCCAGCACGAGCGGGATACTTGCTGCCCACGGAGCGTATGTGAGTAATCTGCCAATCATCCTTCCTCGGCAGTTCTCACATATCAGACAAATTCCCGGCGAGCAGAATCTGGGAGAAGATGGTGGCCCCGGGACCGCCTCAACAACTCCTTGTGCACGGACTCTTCCGCTTACAGGCGCAATCCTGAAGCTCTTCCCGTTGAATCACGGCTGAGAGGACCGGACCGTAAATGAACATGCCCTGCTGAAAAGTCCCGGACGTGACTTGTGCAGTTCGGTGATTAATTCCTCTGACTGGTAAGGCGTGATCCTTGCAATCTCTGCCCGGTCACGCTGATTCCAGAGCTGTACTTTCCACCAGTATTCTCGACCGGGTGACAGCGCTGGACCGGCGTAAGCAACTTTCCGTTCCTCCCCCATCGTCTTGCCGCTGTCCCAGAGATCTCCCTGATTACGATCAAGCTGCGCCTTGCTACTGGCCACCAGAAGGCGATAGGCCACCTGCTTCTGAGTCCACCCATTGGAGATCGCCTGCCAACTGAACTGAGGAACAGTTTCCGCGTTATTACACCTGGGCATTCCCACTCGCAGACCCAATCGCCGGATGATTGGAGCAAATGGATCCTGGGGGTGGTTGCTCAAATCGACGTAGCGGGCAAGGTCCCTGAGAGCGACCACCGTCGCTCCCGACTTCCTGAGATAGTCCATGTCCTTGCGGAATCGGACAACAGAGGTGGAGCAATGACGATTGACATCGGGCACTCCATGATAAGTGAGAATAGCGATCTTCCCCGCCCGCGCTTCCTCCAGCGCCTGTTCGATACGGTAGTCTTCCTGTGCCCCGGTCCCACGAATCATACTGCTCGGAATGAGAAACGGGTGATCCTCTCCCGGGGCATAAGCCCTCCCATTTCCTCCATTGTCCTCCAGAGGTCGTTCTGGATCCATTCCCCTCCGCGCAACCTGGTAGCCCAGATCCTGCAGGATGGCGATGACCCGTCGGTCAAAGTGTCCTCCCGGATAGGAAAAGGATACCGGTTTCGTGATCCCGTTTTCAGCACAGGCACGATCGAATTCCTCGATCTGCCGACGGATTTCTCCAGTCCTGAGAGCCAGCAGATTGGGATGACTCACAGTGTGGCATCCTATCTCGAAACCCTCCGCCTGTAGTTGCCGGACCTCCGGCCATGTCAGCCTCTGCTCACCTCCGAGCCACCCGGAGGTTATGAAGAAGGTCGCCCCGAATCCGTGCTTCTTGAGAAGTGGAGCCACTGTCTTCAAATCTGACTTGTTGCCGTCATCAAAAGTCAGGACAACCAGCTTATCTGGAAGGGGGATCCGGGAGGCCTCTTTCGCTGAAAGACCGGGCCCAGGGAACGCGACAAGTGACCAGAAAAGAACTCCCACCCTCAAAAACATCACTAAACGCTGACGACTTGGCCTCCATTCGTCCAGTAACGATTGCCTCCCGGGATTCGATCTTCCATCCTGACGAAGGAGGCGGGATTGAAACTCGCCCGGTAACGGAAAGGAATACGGCCCGAGGCTGTAGCCCAACAGACCAGAACACCGTAAAATGCCCGCCCCCACAACTCCTCCCGATCCTGAACGCCTGCCGGGGTTTGTCCTCTGCCGCGGCGGTCTGGAAGAAGTTGTGGCACAGGAACTCCAGGACCTCGAAATCGAAGTCGTGGAAACCCGCAAGCGAGCAGTCGAAATCGTGACCAATCTGGCCGGGTTTTACCGGGCCAACATGGGATTGCGCTCGGCCCTCAATGTCCTGCGCCCCATTCGTAGCTTCAATGCCCGTAACTATGACCTGCTCTACTACCAGTCCCGCAAGACCAACTGGCATAAACTCTTTCCCGTAGACGCACGGCTTCGCATCGACATCAAGGGGCACTCTCCCAAGATCACGCACACCCGCTATGCGATCCACCGGGTGAAGGATGGAATCACCGACACCTTTCGTAAACTTTGTGGCGGTGTCCGTCCCTCGATCGAAAAACGTGACCCGGATGTTCATGTGGTGGTCTACCTCGAGAAGCACCGGGCTACCCTGGCCCTCGACATGTCCGGCACCCCCCTCTTTAAGCGAGGATACCGGATCGAGCATGGAGAGGCTCCCATGAAGGAGGATCTGGCTGCCGGACTCCTCTCCCTGTCCGGATGGGACCGCCGTTCCCCTCTCATCGACCCAATGTGCGGGTCGGGCACCCTGCTCTTCGAGGCCTGGATGATGGCCGCTGGAATCGCACCGAACCTGCACCGGCGCTTCGGCTTTGAAGCCCTCCACGATTACGACCAGCAAACCCACGATACGGAGCGACGCAGACTGGAGAAGCGCCAGAGGAATCCGGAGGGCATGCGGCTTCTCGGAATCGAAATCAACCAGGGCACTTTCCGAACCCTCGAAAAGATTCGCGCCCGGCATTTCCCGGAAGCTCCCATTGAACTCGAACATGGAGACTTCCGCAACAGTAGCCCGGGCATTCGATTTGATGCGGCCGTCTGCAATCCCCCCTACGGACTCCGAAGCGGAGAAGAGTCCGAGATCAACCCTCTCTACCGGGCACTCGGAAAGTTCCTGCGACAACAACTCGCTGTTCGCTGTGCAGGGGTCTACACGGCCAACCATGAAGCAGCTCCTCACTTCGGGGGGAGCCAAAAGCACTCAGTTCCTCTCCTCAATGGCTCCCTGGAAGGTCGCTTGTATCGCATGGACCTGCAGCAATCCTGAGAGCATGAGCCCGCCCGGACCTGCTTCAGTCCTCCTTACGGGAAAGTTCGTGAACAGTTGAGAGGATCACCTCCTCGACTCCCTCGTCCCACAGGCCCGGCAACCCGTAATAGATATTCGCGCCTCCACCCTCATACCCTCCCTCCCGGTGAACCCGGAGAGACGGGATGTAGGCCATGACATCATTGGTGTTTCCAGCCACCCATGTTCGCTTTCCATGCAGTTCACGCTTCAGGCGCAGCGAATAATCAACCACCACCTCTCCTCCCAGCGAGATGAAGTCGATCTCTCCTCCCAGCTTCCAGTACCCGATCGGGTACGGATAAGCTCCCTTGAGGGCCCCCTGTTCCTCGAGACGCCTCCGCAGCATGCGGGCCCGAGCTGCCACATGCCGGTTGGCGTCCTTGGAGTCCCGGTCCAGGGCAGCCGCCTCAGGGAGCTGCTGCAGTTTGAGGTCCACCTCACAATACTGAAGTCGGAGCGAAGGTCGAAGCTCCGCCATGGGAGCGGAGAGGACATCCTTTACGGCCCGGGCGAGATCCGCCCCGTACTGTTCCGCCAGTTCCACGGTCCGGCGCGGCAGGGGGTTCTGGTCAGCACCACACCCCGCCCAGAAGAGGGCCGTGCACCCTGGATAGGCCTGCTCGAGGGCAAGCTGGGCATACCCCGGGTAATCTCCGCTCCATTGCTGAAAGCTCACCGTGGTGGCATGACAGGCGTAGCCGAAAACAACGGCCCGCAACTGGCCGTTTTCACTTCGAATACTCAGGACAGGAACATCGTGGTCTACCGGCCCTTTCAGGGCGCCCCGGGCCCGGAGCCCCGGGACCGACCCGTAGGGCTTGTTTTCCCTGCGATTCACCGCGAAAACCGCCTTCCCGTACCCCCATTGCACCCGGGCAGGCGCCCGCGATTCAAGAGCCAGGCCTACCGCCTCCGCAATGAGACCGGGAAGCTGGCTCGCATAACGATCAACGAGTTGCTGCTGCTCTGGCGCCAGGATATGATAATGCAGGGGGGCCAGGTTGCGCCCCACCACCGGTCCGGAATGGGTATGACTCGTACAGATCGAAATCTGCTTTCGCTTCAGCGCGAACCTCTCCTTGAGCAAGTCACAGACCCGTCCGGTAAGTTCGCGATCAATTCCAACGAGATCGAGACTGATCAATACCCCGCGGTTCCCCTTTCCGTCATCGAGCAGCAGTGCCTTTGCCCAAAGGTCCGTGGTCTTCCCATCCGCAGGCTTGGCCCGGGAACCATAACCCGCCATCCACATCAGGTTTCCCGGTGTAATGTTTGAGCGCCCCTCCCCGACCTTCCACAGATCCTCGGCCCGTAACACCGGGAGGAACAGTATGAATCCAAGAATCAGAACGGGCCAGCGGACAAATGCACTCACTCGAAAACCTTCAGCAAGGGCAGGGAACCGAGTCAAGCCGGAGATGCCCGCCCCGATGGCGCTCTGCGCACAAGGCAGAGAAGCGAAACCTCGAGAAATGAGCGACTTGTGCACGCAAATCCGTTATGAAGGCCTCCACGGCCAGCACCTCTGTTTCCAGGATTCGACTCACGACCGATTCTACCCCAAGAACTGATGCCACTCCCGGGCCCCAAGGAAGTCACTGAGCCACATAAGGAGCTGCGTTTCACCCGCAGTGCCCAGGGATCTCTCTTCTCTGTCCTTACCGCAACCTGCACGGGAATCTCACTCGCCATCATTCTTCTCAATCTTCTCGCAGACGAGCTTCCTCTCGCACTGAGGGAACCCCGTGTCTCGTGGTGGTGGGCTCTCGCGCCCCTCCCCCTCGCCGCCCTGTTCTGTCGCCTCGCTCTGAGCTGTACCCGCCACGCCTATATTATTCTCACTCCCCTGGGCATCGAGATCTTTCCCTTTTTCAATCCCCGCAAGAACATGCAGGTTCTTTACTGGTCCCAGATTGCGCGGGCCGAAGTGCTCCATCCCTCCCGACTCGTCATACACTTCGACAACAAGGAGACATCGGGAGTAGTCGCCTCGCTCTCCCCTCTCCTTCCTTCCCGCAGGAAACTGCTGGCCTGCGCCATCGCCGGCCGAATGAAAGACCACCCCCTGACAACCCCTCCCTCACAATC
>CAWWCX010000020.1:0-22610 GCA_963935445.1 uncultured Roseibacillus sp. | reverse complement strand
AGTCAGCAAACGGAACCCTTCCTCCCTCTCCCTGAAGCTGGATCCAAGCTCGCTCGGGAAGGGAGCGTCAACCCACCGAAGTCGCAGATACCAACCCCTTCCGCCACCGGGCCCAGTCATGCGGATCTGGCATACTCGGCCCCCTTACCGACTTTGGGGAACCGGCTCTTCGCCCCTTGCAATCCGCATTCGTGAATGAATGATCCCCACTCCACCGTAATCATCCTCCCATGCGCCACTGCATCCTCTTCCTGCTCGCTTTCCCTTTTTTCCTCGCAACCGGCCAATGGGCTCAGGGCTCCTCGAAGCCCAACATCATTTATATTCTTCTCGACGACGCGGGCTATGGTGACCTCTCCTGCTATGGCCAGTCAAAGTTTCAGACCCCCCATATCGACCGTCTCGCCCGGGAGGGAATGAAATTCACCGATCACTATTCCGGTTCCACCGTTTGCGCTCCCACCCGGAGCGTCATCATGTCCGGCCTTCACACCGGCCACACACCCAGCAGAGGCAACAAGGAAATCCGCCCGGTCGGGCAGCACCCTCTTCCGGCCTCGACCTTTACCATTGCGGAGGCCCTCAAGAAAGCAGGCTACGCGACCGGGGCCTTCGGAAAGTGGGGACTGGGAAATCCCGGCTCGGAAGGGGACCCCATCCATCAGGGTTTCGACCGGTTCTTCGGCTACAACTGCCAGCGTAATGCGCACACCTACTATCCGACCTGGCTCTACGACGACCTCAAGAAAATCGACCTGGACGGCAGGACCTACGCGCACGATCTCATCATGGACCGGACCATTGAGTGGATCGACGCCAACCACAAGGGCCCCTTTTTCTGCTTTCTGCCCGTCACCATCCCACACGCCGCAATGCACGTGCCGGAAAAATACGCCGCCCCCTTCCGAAAAAAGTTTCCGCAGTTCGAGAAGAAGATCGGGCGATATGGCAACAACAAACCCTTCGCCACCAACCCCGCCGCCCAGTTCGCCGGCATGATGACCGCGCTCGACGACGGGATCGGGCGCGTGCTGGCGGCCCTCGAGAAACACGGTATTGACGAAAACACCATCGTCCTCCTCAGCTCCGACAATGGCCCTCATAAGGAAGGCGGTCACATGCCCGACTTCTTTAATTCAGGTGGTGGCCTCCGCGGCTACAAGCGTGATCTCTACGAGGGCGGCATCCGCTGCCCTCTCCTCGTTCGCTGGCCGGGCAGGATCAGGGCCGGCACCACCAGTGCACATGTGTCCGCCCACTGGGATATCTTCCCGACATTCTGCGAACTGGCCGGAGCCGAGATTCCCGGGGGACTCGATGGAATCAGCTTCCTTCCCAGCCTGCTCGGCAAAGAGCAGGAGGCCCACCACTACCTCTACTGGGAGTTCTTCGAGGGCGGCGGCAAACGTGCGGTCCGCATGGGAAAGTGGAAAGCCGTCCAAAACCAGATCAACAAGAAGGGGCCCGACGCACCCGTCGAGCTCTATGACCTGAGCGTCGACGAGGGGGAGCAGAGCAATCTCGCCGCTCAGTCACCCGAACTCGTCTCACGCGCTCTCGCCATCTTCAAGGAAGCCCACACTCCCTCACCCATCTGGAGGTTCAGGTGGGAAGAGCAGAAGTAATCCCGCCATGAAGCCACTCTTCGCCTTCCTTGGGGCTCTCGTGATCCTTGCCGGGTCTTCCCCTGCCGAGAAAACCGGTGCCGAAGTCAGGATCGTTCCGGGGGTAACGGCGGTCCAACCGGGGGTCCCCTTCACCGTCGCCCTCCACGTCCAGCCTGCCCGGAATTTCCATACCTACTGGAGGTATCCTGGAATCGTGGGCCTGCCCACCTCCGTGAAATGGGCTCTCCCCGAGGGCTTTCAGGCCGGCAACATCTCCTGGCCGACCCCCAAGATCGTCGACATGGCAAGCCACCCTGCCCACGGCTTTCACCGCGAGCTCCTTCTCCCCATCGTCATCACTCCACCCGCGGAGATCACGGGTGAGAGCGTCACTCTTACCGGCCAGCTGTCCTGGATGGCCTGCCACCGGGAATGCTACCCCGGATTCGCAAAACGCGAGCTCACCCTCCCGGTCAATCGTCTCGGAAAGGCAAAACCCCACCCCAGGTGGGCTCCCGCCATCGCAAGGGAACAGTCCAATCTTCCTCGCGAAAGCAGCCTCTGGACCGTGACAGTGGAGTCGCTCCCGGATACCAGCCCCATCCTCGTCCGCCTGCGGGCCACTCCGCAATCCAATGCTGACCCGGGAAAAATATACTTCTTCAGCGAGGACGGGCAGATCACGTCCGAGCCCCCCCAGGACATCACGCGCCACAAAGACGGCAGTTACCTCATTACCGGGACGCGTTCAGAGTTCAGTCCAAAGGACCGCCTCACCTTGCCTGGCACCCTTATCGCCTCAAAAAGCTGGAACCGCGCAGGCACCCTGCCCGCCATCCGGGCCCAGCCGGCGTATCCAACCCGGGAGGAATTCTTCAAGCTCGGGCGGGCACGCATGATCTTCAACGCCTCCCGTGCCCGGGAGGAGCTGATCGCCATGCGCAAACAGTTCCAGACCGCGCATGAAGAGCGAGCCGCGCAAGAGGCCTTCAACAAGAAACTCGCAACCATCCCGGACCCGGAGGAAAGGGAACGAATGCTGAAAAAGCGCAGTAAGGCGATGCGCGTGGCACGGGCCGATCCCGCGACTCGAAGAACTCCAGCATCGCGCAGCCTTGAAAGAAAACTCAACGCCCTCGTTCAGATTCAGGATCTCTGGCTCCAGGTTGATCCGGCCAGGACGAACGAGTCCCACCAGCAGACAGCCTCAACTCTGCGAGAACGCCTCCTCCAGCTGACCGACGGACACGCTGCAATGAAGGATGAGGACTTCCTCCAGTCCTTCGAGAAACTACGCACCGAAGTCCGGGAATTGGATCGTTCAGGCGCCCTCCGGGAACGCTGAATCAACGGCTACGCGGGACTCCTCCCTCCCCCATGGCGAGAGCGGGCCCTACCCTCCATTCCCGGGATTCCGGGGAACCGGGCACGGATCCCCGGAGGAATCCCTGCCTCCCCTTTGAGTGGCTAGAGGTTCGAGATCTGCGAGGCCCTCGTTCCGGCACCGTAATGCTGCAGCGGATGCCCCCCCGGAAAAGTCGTCCAGGCTTCGCGCACGACGTCGAGAATCCGCCAGCTCGCAAGAATGTTTTCCTCATCCACGAAAAGATCCATGCTCTCTCCGAGAGCCGCTCTCAGAATCGGCTCGTAGGCTTCCGGGGACTGAGATGCAAACCGGTCATTGAAGGAGGATTCAATCTGCATGCAGCCTTCGGCAAGAACGGGATCCACATTCTTCGCAAACTTGAAGGTCAGTTTCTCCCTGGGCTGGATACAGATCTCGCAGCACTCGATTCCATCTTTCCCGTTGAAGTGATACACGATTCCCGCCGCCTTCCGGTCCAGAAACTTCCCTGAACGGATGACGAGCGGCACGTCTTGCCAGCGGTCATTCGCGACAAAAACCCTTGCCGAGAAAAACGTCTCCGTGACGGAATTGGCAGCCACTCCATTCTCCTCCTGGTAACCCTCATACTGACCACGAACCGATTCAATTCGGTCAAGGACGATCCGGCTCAGGAGGTTCTGCCTCTGCTTTCGAGTATCATGGAGCATATCCGGAAGCTCCATGGTCGCCAGGGCCAGGACCTGGAGAAGGTGCTGACCCATGTCGCGAAGCGTACCACAGTCATCGAAGAAGGGGCCCCGCGTTCCAATTCCACCGGGTTCATCCGAAAACACCTCCACGCGTGTGACGTGCCGCGTATTCAAAAGATTCTCGAGAAGGGCGTTTTGCTCCTGCTGGCGAAACGCCGTCAAGGCCCTGGGAACGCCCTTCGCGAGGTAATGCTCCGAGAAGACCCTCTGATGCGGGGCGAAACCCCGCAGTCCACGGAACAGCCCTGCCGCCGAATCGAGACTTTCACCAAACGGTTTTTCAAAAACGATCCGCGAACGCTTACCACCCTCTTCCCGGTTGAGACCCACCCGGGTGAGATTCCCTGCAATCGGCTCAAAGAGAGAGCACGGGACCGCACAATAAAAACACCGCTCCGTGTCATGAAGCCGCCTCGCCACCTCATGGTAGACAACCTCCTCCCGGAGATCCCCTGAAAGACACTCGAACCGACCCCGGAATTCCGGATCTTCCGCCGCCGCGGAAGGCAGCCCTCCCCGGGCGACGGAATTGGAGAGCAGGGTCTCCAGCGCATCAGCACCCTCCCCGCACTGGTCAACACCAAGAACCCGGGGTCTGTATCCCTGCACATGCAGGCCCCAAAGTGCAGGAAGCAGCTTCCCGCACATCAGATCCCCACCCGACCCGAGGATAACGAGGGCCCCTTTCATGCACCCACTCAAGACCGCATGGCGTTGCTCAGGAAGGGAAAAACTTTCCCTGTGTTGCATCGAGGCTCCTCACCCCCTTTCCGGCAGGCCAGAAGAATCAGCGATTTTAAACCCCGCCGCGCATGTCAGGCTTGAAAGGCTTTCCCTCCCGGTGCGTAAATCAACCACGTTGAGATGAGCGATGAACTTCCACGCACAAGCAATCGTACCCTCCAGTTTGAAAATGGCACGGCCCTTGGCATGAGCCACCGATGGCACAAGGGGCAATACTGTACCATTCTGACCAGGGCAGGGATCGTCGGTTGCGGCATTTACGACTTGGAAACTCCGGCTGAGTTCGGACAGGCCATCGCCATTGCCAAGGGAACACCGGAGAACCCGCTCGCCGAGCCAGAGGACCTCTTTGAGGCCACAATCGTGGGTGCTACCCCACGGGCGCGTGAGATGGGTATCGAAATTGGCATGCCGGGACGCCAGGCCGTGGAACTCATGCTGGCGGCCTCCGAAAAGCTTGCCGACTGATTCTTCCCGTTCGGCTCCGGCCTCCTTACCTGCCGATGCGGGCCCGGTCCCGGTCCTGCTTCTTTTTCGGCTCGGGCGTAAACGCCCCCGCCCCCGGCGAAAAATCCCAGGCCTCGGTCGCCTCCCCGAGCTGGTCAAGGAAGGCCCCGGAGGAGAACGCCAGGTAAAACGGCCCATCGCCCTTTTGGCGACGGTTCGCACGGTAGAGCGCTTTCATGGCCGGAACTGCTGTTCTGGCCTTCCGTCCCATTAACTCGATGGCACGGCACGCGCGGAGGGCTACCCACCAATCGGCATGCCCAAGTTCCCTGACAAGCCGTGCGAGGGCCACCCCTTCGTGCTTCCCCCCCTGCGCAAGCCAGTCCGCAACCTCGATCCTGACCGCGGGCGAAATATCGTCCAGATAATCAAGGACACGATCGTGGTTTCCGTAGCCGCCCACCCGCAGGGTCAGCACGGCCCAATAGCGCTCGCTGGGGTCACCAGACTGCAGAAGCTTCAGGGCAGTCGCGTGGTCCCCGCCTCCTACCAGCTCCGCAGCATTCCAGGCCGCCTCGAGGTCGGGCCGATGGTCGGCCCTCCCGAGAAGAATTTCGCGGAGTGATCTACCCTCGTTGCGAACCCAGTTCCACATCTCAGCCTCCGGGATCGCCCCTGGATCAAGGAGCCGGGAGCGCTCCACCCGGTAGGCCTTTCGATGCTCTTCGAGGGCGGCCTCCTGCTCCTTGGTCATCTTCCCCTCCAGAAGATTCACGAGGTTGTCTGGGTCGGCCGAGCAATCATAGAAGGCCTCCACCGGTTTAGTCGGTCCGGCATAGTCACGCTGAGCTTTCGTCATCGCGTCCAGCTTCTCCCGGGCAAGGCGACTGATCTCCTGCCGGGCCCCCCCCAGGTCGGAGAAAACGCTGGGTTGGTTATGACTCAGGTGTGGGTGATAGTTCCGGATATAGAGATAGTTCTCACTACGCAGCGAACGTGCACATTCGAATACCTCATCCACCCGGTCGCGACACCCGTAGACAAACTTGCGCCTGGCGTCCCTGGTGCCCCCGAGGAAAGTTCTGCCCTGCATGTAGGACGGCCTCGCAATTCCCGCCAGGTTGAGGACCGTGGAGGGAAAATCGACGAAGCTTACCAGCTCATCATTCACCGTCCCCGGTCCAGAAGGCGCCAGGTGCTGATACTTTTCAGGAAAGCGCACCATGAGGGCAACCCGCATGCCTGAGTCGTGCAGCATTCGCTTCCCCCGCGGCATTCCGGTGCCGTGATCGGAGTAGAAAAACACGATGGTGTCCTCTGCCACGCCATCCTCCTCCAGCTCCCGCAGCAGCCGTCCTGTGTTCTTGTCCATTACCCTGACACAATCATACATGCGGGCCCACTCCCTGCGGATGACCGGCGTGTCTGGATAGTAGGGCGGCAGGGGCACCCTCGCAGGATCATGAATCTCCTTGGCATCCAGCTTCGACTGGATCTCGCGCACAAAGACTTCGTGAGGCCACACTGTCGTCCGTGACTGATGCGTGGTCATGTCGTTGAAAACCGCAAAGAAGGGCTGCCCGGCCCTGCGACGGTCACTGCGCCAGTGCGCTGCCGGGGTCGACTCATGCCAACCCTCTTCGATCAGGCGGGAAGCCGCTCCGGTGTTGTAGTCCGTCTTGACGTTGTTTGTGGTATAGTATCCGGCCCTGCGCATGTACGAGGGAAACGCCACCACTTCATCCGGGATCGGGAAGGCTGAACGCATCTGGTGAGCCCCGAGACTCACCGTATTCATCCCAGTAATCAGGCAGGCTCGCGACGGGGAGCAGACCGGAGCCGCTGCAAACGCCCGCGTGTAACGCACGCTCTCCTCCGCAAACCGGTCCAGGTTGGGGGTATTGGCGAAGGAGTCTCCATAACACCCGAGATAAGGGCTCATGTCTTCCGCCGTGATCCAGAGAATGTTGGGGTAGAGCCGGCGCGCGCGGATGTTCCGGAACCGCACCGTCCCTCCCTTCCCGTGGTGCTGAATGCCGAAGTAACCCTTCACCTGCCTTTTCTCGTGTACCTCCGCAACCAGCTTGCCGTTCAGGTAGGTTTTCACCAGCGATCCGCGCGCCACGACGCGGAAATGATTCCAGTCCCGCTCCTTGAGGAGGCCCTGCACCCGCTCCCGGTATGAAGCGCCCTGCCCTCCGCCCTTCCCGGGATAAAGCCATCCGCCCAGGCCGATGCCATAGATACCGGCTGGTTTCTGCAGATCAATCTCGCACTGATACCCCTTCGGCTTGCCCTCCTCTCCCGTACAGCGATAGGCAAATCCCGAGTTGAAATTGACCCTGCGCGCGTCCTCAGGAAGGAGGACCTCCAGTTCGGCTTCGAAGTCGCTCATCGAGATTTCGGTCGTCACCCAGCAGTTCGTCCTTGAGAGCAGCTCGAGGACTCCATCCTTTGCCTCAAAGCGGACGACCTCACTACGCGGCGTCCAGCCAGCGGTCGTCTTGCCGTCAAAGAGGTCAATCCAGTCCGTGGCGCCGACCGGCAGGGCGATTCCCACTCCCAGTAACGCGGGGATGACTCGCGGAAGTAAGCTCAGGGTGAAGCGCATCCCCCGGTTTAGAACTTCAGGCGTAAGGATAAAGGGGAATCCCTGCAAATTCGCCTCGCCAGCGGGCCTCGAGCTTTGGCAGCGTTCGCCAGTCATCCTGTCTGGTCATGAGAGTCCTTTTCCTCCTTTCCCTTCTCGCCCTTCTCCTGGAACCGCTCGCCGCACAGAAGAAAAAGAACCAACCACGCAAGCAGGCCCCTCCCAAGGATCCCGAGCTGGCTCAATACTACATCAATCTCAAATCGTCCCCGCGTGCTCCGCAGGCAGAAGCTGTCCCCACCCTTCTGCCTCTCCAGCTGAAACCCGGGGACCAGATTGCCTTCGTCGGAAGCGGACTACTCGATAATGCGAGGCACTACGGATACTTCGAGTCGCTGGTTCACCAGCGCTTCCCGGACCACCGCCTTTCCCTTCGCAATTTCTCCTGGCCAGCCGACGAGGTGGACCTGCAACCCCGGCCTGCCAACTTCGGGGATCTTGACCAACACCTCACCTACTACCGGACCGATGTCATCATCGCGGCCTTCGGATACAATGAATCCTTCGCTGGACCGGTTGGCCTCCCGGCCTTCCGCGCCCGCTTTGATGCCTTCCTCACTCAAATCGCGTCCCGCGCCTACAACGGGAAGACAGCACCGCGAATCATCGTACTTTCTCCTTCCGCCAACGAGAACATCACCGGCGTGGCGGCTGCCGAGCTCAACAATGCAAATCTCAAACTCTACACCGATGCCATCAGGGAGGTTGCGGCTGAGCACCGCGTGGCCTTCGCAGACGTCTTCACCGCCACCGCCACCGCGATGGCTGAAAAGGACAGCGATCTCACCAGTAACGGGACACAGCTCAACGAAGCCGGACAACAGGTCCTGGCAAAGACCCTCTACCGGAAACTCTTCGGCGAAACCGCACCCCCGGTGGACGAAACCGTGCGGGCCCTCGTGGTGGACAAGTCGTTCCAGTTCTTCCACCGCTACCGTCCACTGAACACCTTCTATTACACCGGAGGGCGCAACAGGAACTACGGCTACCTCGATTTCCTTCCCGCAATGCGCAATTTCGATCTCATGGTCGCTAATCGGAACGAGGCGATCTGGACTGCCGCCGCGGGCAAACGAGCCAGGATAGATGATTCCAATGTTCCTCCTCTCGAGGAAACCGCCCAGGGACGGGGCGCCAACAAATGGCTTTCTCCAGCAGACGAGCTGGCTTCCTTTCAGGTCGACGAACGCTTTGAAGTAAACTGCTTCGCCTCGGAGGAGGAATTTCCCGACCTCGCCTGTCCCATCCAGATGCGCTGGGATGCCCGCGGCAGACTCTGGGTCTCCTGCTCAACGACCTACCCGCACCTCTATCCCGGGCATGCTCCCAGCGACAAGATTGTCATCCTGGAGGATACTGACGGAGATGGCAAAGCGGATAAGTCCACCGTGTTCGCCGACAATCTCGAGGTACCCCTCTCCTTTGTCCTCGGCAGGGGCGGCGTCTACGTTTCCGAGGAACCCCATCTGGTCTTTCTTGCTGACACCGACGGAGACGACAAGGCCGATCACCGCGAGATCGTTCTGACCGGCTTCGGGTGCGAGGACTCGCACCATGCCCTCCACGACTTCGTCTGGACCCCCGACGGAGACCTCCTCTTTCGCGAAGCAATCTTCCACAACTCCCAGGTCGAAACCGCCTACGGGCCCGTACGCGCAAAGAACAGCTCCTGGTTTCGCTTTCGACCCGGGTCCCAGAAGCTGACTGCCTTCGGCGGCTACCCCAACACCAATCCCTGGGGGGTGACCTTCGACGACTGGGGACAACATGTGGCGAGTCATCCCATTTTTGCCAGTGCCTTTCACGCCACCAACGCTCCCTACCCTTCCCAGCACCCACGTGCCAGCGGGATTCCCGCCTACTCCGGCGTGTGTGGTCACGAGTTCGTCGATTTCTCATCCTGGCCCGAGGACCTGAGGGGCGGCTTCGTCAAGGTCCGCTACAAGCCCACCAACCGCGTGGAGTTCCACAAATGGGTCGAACACGACGACCATTTCCGGGAAGAGTTCCAGTTCAACCTCATCTTCTCCACCAATCTCTCCTTCATCCCGGTCGACCTGCGCTATGGACCACGGGGCGCAATGTATGTCTGCGACTGGTACAACCCGGTCAAGGGGCACGCCCAGTATTCTCTCCGTGACCCCCGCCGCGATCGCAAGTCCGGCCGCATCTGGCGCATCCTCCCCAAGGGAGCAAAACTCCAGGACCCTCCCCGGATTGCCGGACAACCGATTCCCGCCCTTCTGGACCTTCTGAAACGCCCTGAATACCGCTACCGCTACTGGACCAAGCGGGAACTCCGTGACCGCAATCCCTCCGAGGTCCGCACCGCCCTCGATACCTGGATCACGAAGCTCGACCCCAAGGCCCCCCGATTTCGTCACCACCAGCTGGAAGCCCTCTGGACCTATCGCGGAATTGATGCCGCCAAGCCCTCCCTCCTCAAGGAGCTCATCGGATGCAGGATCCACCACGCACGAGCAGCCGCCACCCGCCAGCTCCGCTATGAGAGTTGCGGCCTGAGCAGGGAAGAACGTGGTGCGCTCCTTCTGAAAAGCGCCAATGACAACAGTGGCCTCGTAAGGCTGGAAGCCGCCACGGCCTCCAGCTACCTCGCCACCCCAGCGGCCTTCGAGGCTCTCGTAGCCACTCTCGCCCACCCGCGACAAACTCATCTCGATTACGCCATCCGCACTGCACTGGGCGCAGAGTCCATGCTTCCCTTCTGGAGCGAGAAACCGCCTCCGACAGTCGCCGCCTTTCTGAACTCCTTCAATCGGAGTTCCAAGATCAAGGCGGGGTCCACTCCCCGCAATGCCCAGGAAGCCGCCTTCGACGCGCAGAAGAACGTGGCGGTCGTCAGGATCAGTTGCGTGACCGGACGCCTTCTCTTTACGAAGGACAAGTTCGAGGTCCAGGCGGGGCAACCGGTCAAGCTGATCTTCAGCAATCCGGACGCCACTAAACACAACCTCCTCATCCTTACACGCAATGCCTCCATCGAGGAGATCGGAACTGCGGCCAACGAAATGGCGAAGTCCCCGGACGGCGAGAAGAAACACTTCATTCCCGGGGACGAGCGCATCATGCATGCGAGCAAACTCCTCGCCCCCAATTCCTCGGAGACCCTGCGTTTCCTTGCACCGTCAGAGCCCGGCCGCTACCCGTTTCTTTGCACCTACCCCGGCCACTGGACCATCATGAAGGGCGAAATGATCGTCAAGTAGGCCCTTGGACCGAACACCCGAGAGAATATGAAACTCTTCCCCTTGCTGATAGTCCTCCTTGTGCTGCCTGCCGTTTCCACTCAGGCCAAACCGAACTTCATCTTCATTCTCGCTGACGACATGGGCTACGGCGATGTCTCTCATGCCGGCGGAAAAATACCGACGCCCCACCTCGATCGATTGCGCGCCGAGGGAATGCGTTTCACCGATGCCCACACCACTTCCTCGGTCTGCACCCCTACCCGCTACGGCATTCTCACTGGCCGCTACAATTGGCGCTCCCCCTTGAAGAAGAGCGTGCTCTTCCCTCCCAGAAAATCCATCATGGACCCCGGTCGCCAGACAGTTGCCGGCTTCCTGAAGGAACGAGGTTACCGGACCTCCGTGGTGGGCAAATGGCACCTCGGCCTGAACTGGCACATGCTGGATCAACCAGCCAAGGCAGCCGAAGGCCCAACCCGCGGAACCTGTTGGAACATCGATTTTTCCCGGCCGCCCCA
Organism: uncultured Roseibacillus sp.; assembly: GCA_963935445.1. GTDB lineage: Bacteria > Verrucomicrobiota > Verrucomicrobiia > Verrucomicrobiales > Akkermansiaceae > Roseibacillus_B. The sequence continues at coordinate 11,338 of CAWWCX010000020.1, read as the reverse complement.
ACAGGGTCCGCTCAAACTCGGCTTCACCGATGACTTTCTATTCCCCGCCTCCCTGGACATGGCTCCCTACCTCTACCTTCGCAATGATGTAGCCACCGGAATTCCAACCGTCAGCAAGGGCTGGAACCGGCAGGGGCCGGCCACTGCCGACTTCGATGCAACAACCTGCCTTGTGGACTTCGCTCGCGAGTCAAGGGCCTTCATCCGCTCCGCCGCAGAGAGCAAAACACCCTTCTTCCTCTACCTCCCTCTCACGAGCCCGCATACTCCCATCGTTCCTTCCGAGAAATGGAGAGGAAAGTCCCCGCTCGGCCCCTACGGGGATTTCGTCATGGAAACCGACTGGGTCGTGGGCGAAGTCATGAAGGAGCTCGCCGAGCGGCAGGTCGCAGAGAACACCCTGCTCCTGTTCACAACGGACAATGGCTGCTCTCCTGCAGCGGGCATACCCAAGCTCATCGAGAAGGGGCACCACCCAAACGCGAACTGGCGGGGACACAAGGCCGACATTTACGAAGGAGGCCACCGCGTCCCTTTCCTTGTCCGCTGGCCTGAGCGCGTACAGGCGAACAGCTCTTGCGATTTGACCGTGTGCACCACTGACTTCTTCGCCACCGTCGCAGAGATCCTCGGCGTGCACGGGCGCAAGTTCCCACCGAATACCGCCGAGGATTCTTTCTCCTTCGTTGGAGCCCTCGATCAACCTGAACGCAGAACACCAATCCGCCCCTACACTATTCACCACTCCATCAACGGCTCTTTTGCAATCCGTAAAGGCCCGTGGAAGCTCTGCCTGTGCCCCGGTTCCGGTGGCTGGTCCTCACCCAGGCCCGCGCAGGCCCTCAAGAACAAGACACTTGCGGCCATCCAACTCTTCCACCTCGGGGCCGACCCCTCCGAGCGCAACAATCTACAGGCCGAGCATCCGCACATCGTCCGAGACCTCGTCGACGACCTTTACCATGCCATCAAGCTTGGACGCTCCAATTCCGGACTGCCCTCTACGAACGAGGGCTGGCCCAATACCTTCCCCTCCAGGGTTCTTGAGCTCTTTCCGCAACTTGCGGGCGGATAGGGACGGGCGCTAGGCGATACGCTTTTCCACAAAGCGAAAGCGCTCGTCGTAGTCCCCACCGTTGTGCTTGAGACAACAGGCGTAACAGGCCGAGGAACCCTTCATTCTTCGCACCCGCTCGATCACCGCCCAGCACTCCGGGCAGAAGTAACGCCACTTGCGGCGCATGGTCCGTGAAGGAAGTGGCAGGCTGTGAGACGCCCGCTCTCCGGGAATTCCGAGGTGACAGCATGCCCGCTTCCATTCGGGACCGTGTGGCCTGATCCGGCGGTTCCCCGCGCGCTCATAGGCCACCAGGTGAGCAAGCTCGTGCAGGAAGGTGCGCTCTGTCTCAGCATTGGAGATTTCGAGGAGGGCCGGATTCAACTCCACCACCGCATCCGGCCAGATCGCCCGGCCCGCCGTGGAGCGCATGCGCCCATTCCATTTCACAAGGATCTTTCCTGCCAGGCCAGCCAGGCCCAGCTCCCCGCAGAGCAACCTTGCCCGCGCGGTCATCCCGGGATCGTATCCGTTGCGGACACGCAGTTTCTGCGCCGCATGCCTTTCTGCCTCCTCGAATGTGAACTGCAACTGCGGGAGCCCTTCTTCCACTACCCGATTATCCACATGAAGGGCCTGCAGCTCAAGGCCGGAGCTGGCAGGGACAGAAAATCGAATCCACCCTCAACAGACTGAAACACGCGGAAGGGAACCGCTCCACCAAGATCTCTCCCCTCAGTCCCCGGTTCCTGTCAGCGACGCGAAGGCACTTTCCAATCGGCAGCCTTCACAGGCTCGGAAATCCTCGGCAACTCCTCGCCTTCCACCGGAAGACGCACCGATATGGGGCCACCTTCACACACAGCGACCACCAGCAAACCCGTGCGCTTGAGGGATTCCATGAAATCCTCAGTGAGCGGCTTCTGACCCGTGGCCTGTTCAATCGTAACCGGCAGGAGGCGGATCCAGGAAGAATTCTTCGCATAGAAGTCTCCCCAGGTGACCAGTTTGCCCTTGCGCGCGCCGTTCATCCGGGCCTTGAACCGGGTCGGCGTGCTCAGCACGGATCCGCGGGGAACAATCGTCCATCCTCTGACACCAGAGATAATGGTCGACCGCTTGACAAGACTCTCCCTGCGCTTGGCGGCCTCCGCCGACTTCTCGGCATTGTCACCCAGGTTCGGTTTCTGAAGGTCCGAAAGCCTCACGGTTCTGCCGCGAAGGCCCGGGTCCCGGGGCCGCTGTAATTTCAGGATCTCCTCGTGATTGGGCAGCGGGCGCACGTCAATGTGCTTCGAACTACCGTTCTCTCCCCCGTGCGGCGTCGGCTCCACCGCGCCCAGGAAACCCGCTCCCATTCCAAGGAGCAGCACAATTCTTTCCAATCCGTTCATATCAGAAACCCTCCTCGATTACTCCTGGTTAATGACGCCGCCATTGATCTCAATCGTTCGATCGACATGGACCTGGGTCGAAGCCAGCAAGTCTGTTCCAAACGGCGTGCGGTGAAGCAATTCGATAGTGTGGAGCCCCTCTTCCGACACAAACTGGTCAACCTCCCTGATGACCAGCGACCGGTTCTGCGGGATTGAATCCTCGATGATCACGTAGCTCGTGTTTACCACGTTGTACTTGGCGGGACTTGAAGTCTGCGGCCCTTCGTAGACCCGGATGTAGGTCGTGCTATGGGGGTAGAGATTCTCCAGGTTCACCATGATGGGCGGAACCTGCTCATAATATTCGCTCGGGTCCGTCCCGCGGATGGTCCCTGTTGCGACCGGCCAGATCTGGACCTTTTCCGAATCCAGCACCGTTGCCGATACTCCGAAATCCGCCTGTGCCGAGATCGTGAAGACCTCTTCGCCCGTCACCTTGGTAAGGTCTGAACCGGACAGGTTGGTAGCCATGAACGTCACCGTCGTCTTGGCTGTCTTTTCCATGAAGCCCTCAGCCATCAGGCTTCCCACCGGATTATCCACCTTCTGGAAACTGTAAGCCCCTTCCGGGTAATTGAAGGCACTGTGCGTGTAGTCCACCCACTTCGAAGCATCCGGTGCCGTGGCGTAATTGGGATCGTTTTCGTCGATCAGGCCTGTCACGGTGATCTGGACCTGAAACGGCTGGTCCACCCGCGTCCGGCGAATAGCCCGGTAGGGATCCCCCGTCACGATTCTGATGTTCGCATTCGGAGTGTAGGCCGTGACATACTGCTCATCGAGAAGGAACTCACTCACGCTCGTGTTATGAATGGACCACAGCTCAAAGAACGCACCATCGACGCTGACTCCAGTCGGTGAGATTGCATGACCACTCGGGGGCACGGTGACATCCCATTCGACTCCGCTGTCCTGCTGGACCTGCCGGATGAAGTTGACGTAGTCGGCAGGATCAGCAGAAAGCGTCACGGGCAGTGCCGAGGCCAGGATGAGAACAGACTTCTTCATGATTCTATTGGGAGGCTGAGTTGAAAAAGGGGCGCTTGAAGATTATCACTGCGCGAGCTTCCGCCCGCTTTGGATCAGTCGCTTGTCATCAAGCGTGTTCGAGTTTCCTCCGCTTGCGGCTACGCCGGTCGAGGAGCCAGTTCCCGGATCCTCAAACTTTATGCTGCTCCCGCTCACCACAAGCCTCTCACTGAGGGTGGTGACACACACGATGTCCTGCATGTCGAACCACCAGTCTCCTGGGTTGGTCGATCCAAGTTCAAAGGTGTGAATGACTTCGTGAGGACCAAGGACCACCCGGCTGTTGCTGTCATCGAGGAACTGGGTCATGAAGCTCTCGATCCGGCCCTGCTCGTAGGCCGGGGCGAAATCAGGAACCTGATCTCCATTCACCATGCCAAGGACCGTCAATTCCGGTGTCGCGGTGGAACGCGTGCTGTACCAGGGACCGGTGGGGGATTGGCCACGTGCCGAGAAATCAATCCTCGTTCCAGGCAGGATTCCCTTCTTCTCAAAAACGACTTCCTCGGGGTTCACGTCTGCTCCCGATCCGAAGAAGACCAGTTCCCACCCTGAGCCGGCCCCCACGCGAACCCAGAGTGCGGTGGGAAGAAGGGTATTGCCATACTGCCAGGCGACTCCCATGACCCGGAGCTTGAGGTCCACGGTCGTCTTCGGAGTTACCCCTCCTCCCGGATCGATCTCGCTGAGATCCTCGACAGCCTTGGGATATTCGATCCCCCAGACCATGTTGGGCTGAACGCCCGGCTGCACCACGGTGGGGGTCACCGAAATCGAACCAACAGGTGTGAAAGGATCACCATGGGGGGAGCTCACCGAGGACTTTCCAGTGCTCTGCCCCAAAAGCACGCTAGCCAGGCCGAAGAATCCGAGCAGCGCCAATTGTGCGGCGTTAAGTTTCATGAGGTTATGTATCTTTGGGGGGTTCCTAATTCTTTCGAATTTCCAATAAAATTACAGAACCATACCTCTTGATCAACAAAAATATTAAAATATCCTTATTTAACCCGCCCGAGGAGCCGCTTTATTTATGCCGGGTGCAAAAAAGCATCGCCCCAGCCTCCATGCCGGCCCCCGCTCGAGTTATGGCGGCCCCTGGATCTTAGCCACTCCGTTGTTCCCAGAGAACCACGCACCGATCTCCTGAATGAAGACCCGCCATCTGGCCTCTCCCTACCAAGCGCCCATGAGCGGGAGAAAGCTCCCCTTCGCGCTGTGACAACGCCTGCCCTTTTCTCACGGCCGCCCCATGAAAATTTTAAAAGTCGCTCCATTCTAGTGGGCACTGGAACGGCAGCTCCTTTATTTGCAGAAGAAAACCATCTGCGGGCATCTAGTCCGGCTAGGAACCCTCCCCTCCTGGCTTCGTCAAATGTCGGCGCCAAATGGCCAAAAAAAGATCCTTGCCCCCTATTTTTATTCTTAAGCTGTCCAAATGGTTGACTTCAGCCATATTTTTTTGCACACTAACTATTAGTTCCCCCTTACAAAGATGCCCCATTTTGGAATCCATCCTGTGGTTTCCGGCCTCTCCCGCTGTGGAGTTGTGCCCAGTTGGCTAACATATGCCGTTTTTTCGCTCCTTCTTTCCGCCGCTTCCGGCTCAGTTCTCACCACCACCGAGCGGGCCGCCCTCGCTCATGAACAATTCATCGAGAGCCGCCGGGAAAGCCTGAAGAAACGGCTGAACCCCTACATCGGGCCCAGAAAAGCCCAGGTGGTCGAGGAATTGCCCGGGCCATGGAGCCCAAAGCGCAATCCATGGCACCATAAGGTCAGGGCCACCATCTTCTGGGTGGGAGAACAACCGTCCGAAAGAAACCCGACGCCGAACACGGCCAGTTCGTGGGATCCTCACTGGGAGGAGCACTTTGGAGGATACGATCATCCCCGTGAACGACGCGGTTTCTTCCCCGCGGCCTTCGAGCCAAAGCTGAACCCCTTCTATATCGCCCTTCCCTACAATGATCTGCTCCGCGGCCGGGCACATCGCCCCGAGGCCTCCGAAGTCATTCCATGGTTCTGGAGCAGTTACCGGGGACCCGGGGTATCCGTGTGTCATAACCGCTGGGTAGCCATTCATCGCAAGGGCCGGGTCGCCTACGCCCAGTGGAAGGACGTCGGCCCCTTCGCGATCGACGACTGGCCCTACGTTTTCCTCGGAAGGTCTCCCCGCGCAAATGCCAACCAGAACGCCGGAATCGATATCAGTCCCGCGGTGCGTGATTTCCTGCGCATGCGCGGAAACGCTGATGTCGACTGGCGCTTTGTCGAAGAATACGAAGTACCCCCCGGGCCCTGGGGCAGGTGGATCTCTTCACCGGCAACTACGGCTCTACCGGAAACTCCACGCCCTCCCGGCGGATAATTACCCGCGGACCTTCTTCCTGCAGGACTCCACCATTATGATAGATCACCGAAAATCTGGCCGAACTGTCCCCTCGCTTGGCGTCGGACACTTCTGTCAGGACCAGCAGGAGGCGGCGCCCGGAAGCAGGCTCAACCCGGTAGGAAGTCAACTTTGTGAGGACTCCTTCCTTGGGTGCTTCCTGAGCCTTGGCCCCAAGCTGCAGAGGTCCATGACGACGCGTCAGGATCTTCTTCAATTCCGCGAACTGGCCCCGGACAAACGAGCTCTTCCTTCCGGGATAGGTGTAGTGGAGGGCCACCTCAAAAAGTTTTCCATCCATGAACCTCGCCTCCAACTCCGTGGCCTCATGCCCGGGAAGCGCCCCCTCGGCAGGAGCCACGAGCAGGACCTTCAGACGAGGCTGCCCGGCAGGAGCCTTCACGGTTTGATCCAGACTGGTCCTGACCGCCCACTCCACCAGACGAGTCGGAGAATCGCCCCAACTCAATCCAAAGGGCGGCTGTAATGGCTCGGCCGCCCGCAATCCGGACACCCCATGAAGTATCACTACTCCGAACATCAAGACGCCTTTCACCCGTCCGGGCACTGTAGCGTAATCCGGAGACAACTCAAGACCGGGCTCTCCCGGGCTCTCCGTGGAAGCGTGCTGATCGAGGCGACCGTGGCGCTCGTCGTGCTTTCGGTGGCCAGTCTGATGATCCTCAAGGGCACGATGAACATTCTTGCTCCCCGCCAGTGGACCATGCTGCAGAACGTCTCCGACGCCTATCTCACATACGAAAAGGCTTACGCCCAGCGGGTCTCCTTTGACGAACTCACCGCGGCCTCCTCTCCATGGCCGGTTTATCCCGCGAAATCGGAAACTGCCGTCACCCTGGGCATACTGCCCGGAGGAAGAACGCTGAGCGCCAACGTGATTCGAACCAGAGTTCCCGATGCCAACAATTTCCCCGCATTCGGGGGAACCGGAACTGCCGCGACCAATCCGGCAGAGATGCAGACATGGAAACTGCAAAGTCACATCACCTACTCCATTAGCGGCCGGGAATACGTCAAATCCCGCACCATTGTGCGCACCCAATGAATACTTCAATTCCAACTCCCCAGAACCTCCCTCGCCGCCGTCGTGGGTTTACCCTCGCAGAGTTGGCGACTGCCATCGGCCTCGCTCTCGCGATTGCGGTAATGATGATGACCCTTCTCCAGCAGCAGGTCACTTTCCAGGGTATTCTCAAGGCCCAGGGGTTCCTCGTCGACGACGCTCCCCAGATAAACAACACCATTACCCAGATTCTCTCGCGCGCGGATGCCTACCGTATCCACGAGAATCTCAGCGATGCTGTCGCGGGAGCAAATGCCGTCACCGAAGACGGCAAGGTCCTCGTGCTCGGTTTCCTCAACCCCGACGGGTCAGAGGACTTCGGGATTGTTTCCTTTGAAACCAATGAAGGGAGGGACGAACTCGCCTACTACAACCTCGATCCATCCACTCCCTTCACCAAGGCCGGAAACCCCGACTGGCTCATTTCACGCCGGGTCGAAAATGCCGAATTCTTCATCGAAAACGGCGTCTTCCGCATGGAGCTCACCGGGCCAGCCGGCGAGATCATCACCTACTCCGGTACCCCCAGACTTTAGGTTCGCTCTACACCCTGAGACATCATGAAAACCAACCTCAAACGCGGCTATATCTCGATTCTGGCCGTCGTCACCCTCTCCTCGATCATGCTGCTGATGCTCACCGCATCATTCCGCTACACACTACAGAATCAGGAGACCCAGAAGAAAACCCAGATCCGGGTCGACTACACCAACCGCGAGCAGGCACTCCTGCGTGCTGTCCTTACCGAGGCTCCCAACAGCGCGATGAAAAACATGATGGCCAACTCCAACTCCTCGAGCTGGTCCACCCAGTCCCGCTGGCGCTGGGTCTTCGAGTACGCCCGAAACAAGGCGGACGGGGAACAGGCTCTTGAGGAGGGCCATGCCGACGTGCTCGGCATCAGTGGCAACGCCATCTCCGGCAATACCGGGGACGGAGCCCAGGACCACATCAAATACTCCGTATCCTCGGTCAAAAGCCAGCCCTCCGACAACTGGTTTTATGTGAATGCCGGCACGAACGGTACGGGTAACCTTCTCGGCTCCCAGTATCCGGAAACCCTGCAGATCGCCAATAGTTCAGTCGAGCAGCTTGATCGAGACCGGCCCATCATCACGATGGACAAGACCTACGCCGACGGGGAGCAGTTCCGCGTGCTCCCCTATCCCCACATTCACTTTGGCTATGTGACTCAGGGGCAGAGCTTCCTGGCCAAGCGGAACTGGTGGGCCTTCTCCGTCACGTCCGGGGCACAGTCCGAGGACATCACCGGTGTGGCCACCGTCCGGAAAAACTATGTTCTCTCCATTTACGAGGTCCCCTCGCAACTTGCACTGGGCAGCTCCGCAACGGCTACCACCGCACTTGGGAAACACCGGAACGGAAGGGCCTGGGACAACATCAACATTTCCGGAGGCGTCTTTGCGACAAAAGCCGCCACGGTCGGAGGACTCAGTCTGGACCGCCTGACTGCCCGTCGGGGGATTACCCTGGCCGAAAACTCCTCTGTCGGAGGGGTCTCCCAGGACCAGTTCACCGGTGATCTTCCTTCCCGGGAAGCCTATGAGGCCGAAAACAGCAGTTTCTTCCCCTTGTCCAACTCCTCGGAATCCGGACTCGTGGCCTTCCTTCCCATCACACGCGGTGAGGGCATCTTCGACGATCTTTCGGATACCTCTGACCCCAATGCGGCTTCTCCGACCGGTTGGAACTACTACAGCCGTCCGGCCATGCAGACCGTGATGAAACTGCGGGTTGTTGACGTCATTTCCCCCACGGACCAGACGCCGACCTCCATCTCCTTCACTTACCTGACCAATGGTATTGCGAAGACAGAAACATTCACGAGGGGCTACAGCTGGCCGGAGGCCAATTCCCAGGAGGGTTCGAAATTCCCCTTCCATCTGGAAACATCGCCGATCGGCCGCCAGGCTCTCGCGGTTTACACCGGAAGACTCTCCACTTACCTCGAAGACATCGGAGCGGACTCTCTCGATAAAAACAGCTCCCTGATGGTCAATGCTGACTATGTCAACAACCTCAATATCCAAAAGCCGAGTATTCCCAGCTCGCCCACCGATATCTCCCTCATTCTAAGGGATACCAAGGACTTCACTCCCTTTCCGCGGGGATTTTCCCTGGTCACCCCCTTTCGGATGTACCTCGCCAACGATGTCAATATTGCCGCCCGCGGCCTCGACGACGAGGGCAACGCGGTCTTTCCGCCCATCTCCCTCTTCGCTCCTGAGAAGCGCTTCGGCATTCGCGATGAGGCTCTCAATATCGATTTCAAGGGACAGATCAATCATGTAGGAAAAAAGGATAGTGACTCGGTCTTCCCGATGGATCTCCGGTCCGGCCAGTATGATGAAGTGGTTTCCGACAAGATCACGGCTGATCTCCACTCAATCACCGACCTCAGCCAGTTGCCCCCCATCAACCAGATGAACTGGCTGGTAGTCATCGAGCAAGTGGACTGAATGACAGGCCACGATGTCCTGGCCGCCCCTGACCAGGCCGTCATGGGTGGGTAGTTCTTTCCGTGACGTAATTCTTCTTCAAGCTCGGGCCCCCTGCCGCCCCTCCTGCCCGGACCTCTCACCTGCCGCAGGGGGAAGAGGCGAATTCGCCGCACCGTGCACACGCAAAACAGGGAGCCTCTCAATCGACCTTGTCGGCTACGGAGGAAGGCTTGGAAACGCTGGGAGACACGGGCGGGAACAGTCGGATTCCAATTCTCCGCGCAAGCTATTCCTTGGCCGGGAGAAGAGGGTGGACGCTCCTCCCGGGGCTGATCGAGTTCCGCAGGATCGAACCGGCATCCGAGGAAAATCGCATGGGCCGGAACGACTGGCTGTGGGAGTCCACCCGGAACTGCAATTCATTAAGGTCCCGATTGGTTTCCGCCCCCTGCTCCTGAAGATCCCTGATCACTCCATGCAGACCCTGGTTGTCATCTTTCATCTCGCGGAGGCGGGCAACAATCTCCTGCAGTGCCTCTACGGTGGCGGCGTCCTCGGTCCGGATGCCGAGGTCCTGGCCCGGCTCTGGCTTCCCTGCTCTCAGGGAAGCCGGCAAGATGGCGCTTCCACCTTGGATCTCCAGTCCGGAAGAACTTCCCGAACCCCATTGGTTACTTTCAGCCAGTTGCTTCGCCCCCGAGACATGCAGAGAGTGGATGGCGACCGCTCCGCACATGAGCCCGAGGGCCATGCCGCTGACGACCAATTGAAAGAGCGGATTACGCATCACGGATTGCGATTTGGGGATACCCCACTGGTTTTCCCTCCCGACGAGAATTCAGCCAGCAGGGAGGCCCGGACCTGGAATTCCTCGGAATCACTGTTCCTTCCTCCCTCGCCCGGAGCTACCAGCCCGACATGGTCTTCCCCCGGTTGTTCCTCTCCTCTCGCTGGATTCTCCTCTTCTCTTCGAATCACCAGAGGCTCTGGCGCAGATTCTCGCTTGATCACAATTGGGGCGGCTCCTTCCGCAGCGCCTGAAGACGGGCTCCGGGACCGACCGGACAGTTCACTCTTGGGGATCGGCTCAAAAAGGGACGGGCCCTCCCGCTTCACCACGAGCGGTTTGAGTTCCTCTCCGAGGAGTTCCTCCACCGGCGGACTACTCGTTTCCGGGGCCGGGTCTCCCGGCAGGTGGCCCAGGGCAGGGTCAAGGTTTCCGCCACGCGCCGTATGAGGCGCAGGCTCTCCATGCTCGATCGGGCGCTTCTCCTGAATCGCGGGATGGGCATCGTGTGTTTGGCCGGACGGAGCGCTCAGAAAAACCGGCTTGGTGATGTACATCCAGCAGAAGACGGCAGCAAGAGCAGTCGATCCAAGCATCATGAGAGGATACCAGCGGTAGAGACCGCAGCGTTGACAGGTGCAGCGGGCAGGAAGAGCGCTCTCCATCCCTCCACCCTTCTCCAGGGCAGGACTCCCGGGTTCGGCTCCTTCCGCAGGGCGCCTCGTAATAATTTCACTCATCATGATCAGGGGCTGCTTATTTGTCGCTACCAACCGTGATGCGCCGGTTGGCATAGGTGATTTCCACGATATCAGAGAGAGCTGGGAACTTGGTCAGGACCAATTGCTCCTCAGTGAGGATGAGCTGGCGACTCAGGTTTCCCACCAGGGAGTGTGCGTGGACTCCGGGAACGGTTTCCATGCGGTCCGTTCCTGCCCCCACCAGGATGCCGTCATTCCGATGAATCGTGAAGGACGTGAAACTCTCCACTCCACTCTCCCCGTAGACCCGGACCTTGATCCCATCAGTATAGACACGGCACACGAAGGGCTTGCTCCGAACCACGAATGGTTTTGCGTCGCGAATCTTGACGC
>CAWWCX010000019.1:0-22702 GCA_963935445.1 uncultured Roseibacillus sp. | reverse complement strand
CGTCCAGAACAGCATCCAGTGGATCATCGACAACCAGAACAAGTCCGGGGGCTGGGACTACTCCTACGAGGAAGCCGGGGCCCGCGGCGGGGACATGTCCATCACCGCCTGGCAGATGCAGGCCCTCAAGGCCGCACTGCACACCGGCCTCGATTTCCGCAACATGAAAGGCTGCATCCGCGACGGGCTGAAATACTGCGAAACCTGTCAGGCTACCGACGGGGGATTCGGCTACACCGGCACCCGCGCCCTCGGCGACGGGCACTCCACCCTTGTTGGTGCCGGCACTCTCTGCTTCCAACAGCACAAGGGCGCCTCCAACTCAAACGCACGCAAGGGAATCCGCTATATCGACAAGCAGTCGAAGTTCGACTACCAGAACGGCCCCTGCAATCTCTACGAGCACTACTACTCCAGCCAGGCCGCCATCAACAACGGAGGCAAGAGCTGGATGCAATACAACGAGATGTTCCGCGACACTCTCCTGGCCGCACAGAATGCCGACGGATCATGGCCCGCCCCACCCCAGCCGGGACCCGCTGCCCGCAATGACCCCGTTTATGTCACTGCCCTTGCCACTCTCATGCTTGAAGTCTACTACAGATTCCTCCCCGGAACCGCGGCAAAGCTGTAGGCTTCCGATTCCCGGATCAGGCCTATTCGGCCCCCTTCTCCCGGCCTACCACGCATCTGCACGTTACGGCCCCATGGTTCTGCTTGAGTCCCACTGGCGGAAGTGCTTTATAGCATCATGCTTCGCACTCTCGCTCTGGCTCTCAGCTTGACCGCGATTCTCTTCCCGGAAATCCTCCCGGCCGCAGGAAAAAAGGCACCCGACCTGACCGTCAGCTTCCACCTGCAGGCCGAACCCGGGGACCGGCACACCTTCAAACAGCTGACTGCAGGCAAGGAACTCTTGTTCAAGAAATCACCTGAGTTCGCGACCAGGGACATTGTGGCCTTCCGCTCCTTCCCGGCAGACGACGGAAACTCCTACGGCGTTATCTTCCAGCTCAACAAGGTCGCCTCCGGCCGCCTGCGCTCGATGAGCACCGCCAATCGCGGAAAACTCCTCCTCGCCGTCGTTAATGGGCAGGTCCGTGACGCTGTCGAGATAGACAAGCCCGTCAATGACGGTCTCCTTGTCATCTGGAAGTGGGTTTCTCTTGCTGAAGTCCGGCTCGCTGACCAGCATGTGCCCCGGATCGGCGAGGACCCCAAGGATTGGAAAAAGAGACTCAAAGAGCAGAAAAAGAAGAAGTGACCCGCCCGTGCCGCGGCTGGCTCCTGCTTCTCACTGCCCTCCTCCTCTCCCTGCCGTTCTCGGCAACTGCCCAGCAACCTCTCAAGCTGCAGCTGCCCACTGACAACCGCGCACTCTTCGAGAGCCGGCCTGAGAGTTTCTACATGTATGTCTATCGAACCTTCGAAGGCGAAAGCAGCAAGCCGTGGCAGGGGGGCAGTTATGGATTCGTTCGAAATCTCCGGCGCACCGAGCAGGGAGTAGTTTCCACCCGGTTCCATGAGGGCATTGACATCCGCCCCGTCAAACGCGACTCGGCAGGCCGTCCCGTCGACGACGTCCGGGCAATCGCCCTGGGCAGGGTCGTCTACGTTCAGAACAGCGCAGGAGGCAGCAACTACGGCCGCTACCTCGTGGTTGAACACGACTGGGGGCAGGGGCCATTTCTCAGTCTCTACGCCCACCTCGCAAGTGCCGCCGTGAAGGAAGGCCAGCAGGTCGAGGCCGGACATGTCCTGGGACGGATGGGCTACACGGGTGCAGGAATTAATCGGGACCGGGCCCACCTCCACCTTGAGCTCAACATTCTCCTCTCCCTGCAGTTCGACGACTGGCACAAGATGCGATTCGGCTCCGAAAACAGCCATGGAATACACAACGGGATGAACCTTGCAGGACTCGACATCGCTCGACTCTTTCTCAATCACCATCGCGACCCATCCACAACGCTCCCCTCTTTTCTCGAAACCGAACCGGTCTACTACAAGGTCACCTGTCCCCGACGGGGCAAACTTGAACTGGCCGACCGCTATCCGTGGATCAGACGGGGAGCACACCATCGCCCCAGCCCGTCCTGGGAGATTTCCTTTACCGCTTCTGGATTCCCGCTCGCCATTGCACCCAGCCACCGGGAGGTTTCAAAACCACTGATCACCTACGTGCGCACCAACCAGACACGCCACGAATACTTCACCCTTTCCCGCGTCACCGGAACAGGCCAACGCGCCACCCTGTCAAAGAGCGGCCTCCTGCACCTCGCCCTCATCACCGGGGAATTTGGAAAGTAGCCATGCCGACCATCGCCATCTGGCGTTGCATACTTTACGCTGCAATGCCCGATTACCTTCACCATGTCTCTCGAACATCCCGAGCACATCTGCCTGCCTCACGACCTTTCCGAGTTCGATGAGATCATTGACGTGCGGAGCCCAGGCGAGTTCGCAGACGACCATCTTCCCGAGGCGCGGAATCTCCCTGTCCTGTCCAACATTCAGCGCAGCGAGGTCGGCAGCCTCTACAAAAAGAATCCCTTCGAGGCCCGGAGGCTCGGAGCCCGCTATGTCAGCGAATCCATCGCCGGGCACCTGGCCGGCCCTCTCCGGAGGGTTCCTCCGGGATGGAACCCCCTGCTCTACTGCTGGCGGGGGGGGCAGAGGTCCAGCTCCTTCGCCTCCGTCCTGCGATCCATCGGCTGGCGGGCACGGACCCTTGAGGGAGGCTACAAGGCCTATCGTCGGTTCGTGATGGAGGATCTCGATAGATGCCTCTCCAGGCCCGACCTGCAATTCCGGATCATCAGCGGACTCACGGGGGTGGGTAAGACACGACTACTCCACATGCTGAAGGACGAGGGAGGCCAGATTGTCGATCTTGAACACCTCGCCAGCCACCGAGGCTCCCTGCTCGGGGCACAGGGTTCGCAACCGACCCAGCGCCTCTTTGAAAGCCGGCTTCACAAAGCTCTCTCCATTCTCGATCCAGCACGCCCGGTATTTACAGAGGCCGAATCAAACCGGATCGGAAGTGTGTACCTGCCCTCCGCTCTCTGGAGAAAATTTTCCGAATCAGGGGTAGTCGAGCTGACCCTTCCCATCCCCGAGCGGGTCAAACTACTCCTCGAGGACTATGCTCATTTTCCCCGTGTGCCCGACACCCTTGCCTCTCTGGTGGACCAACTACGTAAATTGCGGGGAAACGACCGGGTCGAGCAATGGCGCACGAGCATCTCGGAGGGTCGCTGGACGGAGTTCGTCACCTCTCTCCTCGAGAACCACTACGACCTGTGCTATCGCCGCCCCGGCTCCCCCAACTCCAACTACCAGGCTCCCGCTGAGAAACTTCCACTCCCGGACTGCTCTGCAATGGCCTTTCGGGAGGTTGCAATCCGCCTCCTGAAGCCCCAAGCAGCCCGTCCTGAATGACAGCCCTCTTCGACGCCCACAATCACCTGCATGACATACGGTTCCGCCACTGCCTCGAAGACTTACCCGCAGCAATGCAGGCTGCAGGTATCAAACGCTGTGTGGTGAACGGGACATGCGAGGAAGACTGGCAGGATGTGCTTGAACTGTCCGAACTCTTCCCGGACCTGGTCCTGCCCTCCCTCGGCCTTCATCCCTGGAAGGCCGCCACCAGAAGCCCGGCATGGGACCAGAAGCTCGAGAGCATGCTGCAGTCCGCCTCCGGTTCCGTATTCCTCGGGGAATGCGGGCTGGATCGCTGGATGAAAGATCCTGACCTCAAGGCACAAACGGAAGTATTCACGCTTCAGCTGAAACTGGCCGCGAAGCTCAACCTCCCCCTTTCCATTCACTGCCTGCGGGCATGGGGCCCACTCCTTGAAATCCTGCGCGCTCAGCCATGTCCGGCGCGCGGCTTTCTTCTCCATTCCTACGGAGGCTCTCCCGAACTCGTAGACGAGCTTGTCTCCCTGGGGGCCTACTTTTCCTTCTCCGGGCCCACTCTGGCTCCCCGAAGGCAAAAACAAAGGCACGCGCTCCAACGAGTTCCTGTTGCACGCCTGCTCTGTGAGACGGACGCTCCTGACATGGTTCCACCTGCCCGCTTTCGGTCCCACGAGGTCCACGACCGAGACGGCCTGGCCCTGAACCACCCGGCGAACCTTGCTCCCATTGTCAACGGCATCGGCCGGCTCCTCGGCCATGACGCGACGGACTTCGCCTCCATCCTTGAACAAAACTTTCATACCTTCTTCGGCCTCTCTCAGTCCTCCCGGGAAAAAATCCACGGAATGTAAACAGAGAGGGGATTTCGATAGAATCCTCCCTCCAAAAATGTATTTTGCAGTGCCATGCATCTGATCCGTCCCCTCAACTTCCTAGCCCTTTCGCTGGCTCTGTCCTCATCCCTCTGGGCCCAGCAGGGAGACCGGAAAGGTCACAACATGACTAGCTTCGTACCCGAGGATGTCATCCCCCCCGCCCCCTTCCTCAAGGTCGAGGATGCGCTGAAGGCCTTTCAACTGGCTCCAGGCTACGTCATCGAGGAGGTCGCCTCAGAACCCATGGTCGACATGCCCTGCATGCTCAAGTTTGACGGTGATGGACAGATGTGGATCTGCGAACTGGTAGGCTACATGCCCGATGTGGACGGAACCGGTGAAGACGTCCCCCAGGGACGGATCGTTGTCCTCACAGATACCGACGACGATGGCAAAATCGACAAGCGCACGGTCTTTCTCGATAAACTGCTTCTGCCCCGCAGCATTTACCTCCTCGACGACGGCATCCTCTGGGCAAACCAGGAAAGCCTCTTCTTCCAGGGACGCAAAGGCAACAAACCCACCGGCAAACGAGTCCTCGTGGATAAGGACTACGCCCGTGGCGGAAACGTGGAGCACAAGGCCAACAGCCTTGTGCTCGGCCTCGACAACTGGATCTATAACGCGAAGTCCGACCGCCGTTACAAGAAGGTAAACGGCAAGTGGGTCATGGAGCACACTCATTTCCGCGGCCAGTGGGGAATCGACCGCGACGACTACGGTCGACTTTTCCACAACAGCAACAGCACCCTGCTGGTGGGAGATTACACCTTCCCCAATGCGGTCTACGGGAACACGAACTCCAAGATGAAGGCGGGAATATCCGCTCGTATCAGCAGTAACCGCGTATGGCCGATCCGGGTCACCCCCGGCGTCAACCGGGGATACCAGCGCAACACGGTTTCACCTGAGAACTACAAGCTCATCAACGCCACCGGAGCATCCGGACTCGCCATCTTCAGGGGACAGGGCCTGGGCAAGAAACTCTACGGCACAGCCTTCATCACCGAGGCGACGGGGCACCTTGTGAAGGCCATCACCTTTGCCGACGGTGAGGGCAAGCTGGTTGGCGAGCACACCTTCGGGGAAAAGGAATTCCTCGCCTCAACCGACGAGCGCTTCCGCCCGGTGAATGCCTACACCGCCCCCGACGGATCCCTGTATGTCCTTGATATGTATCACGGGATCATCCAGCACCGGACCTATGTCACCTCCTATCTGCGGAAGCAGATCCTGAGCCGTGGGCTCGACAAACCCGGCAAGGGACACGGACGCATCTACCGCATCCGACACAAGGATATCCCCCGGAGACCGGCACCCAAGCTCGAGAAACTCTCGGCAGTCGAGCTGACGAGCTACTTGAATCACCCGAACGGATGGTGGAGAGACACCGCCCAGCGTCTCATTGTCGAGCGCGGCAATTCGGACTGCGGGGCACCTCTTGAGAAGATCCTTTCCGGCGAAAACTCCCTCGGAAGGCTCCACGCCCTCTGGTGTCTCGAAGGACTGGGCCTCCTCAAGGCGCCCCACGTTGCAGCGGCCCTCAAAATCGGTGATGAGAAACTCTCCGCCTCCGCCCTGATGGCCGCCCTTTCAATGGACGAGCGGGAAAAGAATGCGCTCCTCCCCGCTCTCACAAAGTTCAAGCCTGGACCTGAGTCGGCCATATACAAGGCCCGTCTCCTGGCTGAAACAGGTACATCCCAGGCACTTGATGCACTCGTCAAGGAACTGGCAACCAACGGCAGGAAACCCCTCGTCCGCGAAGCAGCCTTTACCGGACTCAAGGACCGTGAGGCCGTTTTCCTCGGGGTAAACAACGGTCGCTACAATGATGGCAACCTGGACAAGTGGCTGCAGGAAGCCCTTCAGAAGAACACCCGCAAGGTGAAACCTCCCAGCATCAAGGGCGAGCACCTCGCATCATTCCAGCGTGGCGAGAAGCTCTACATGGGACGCGCTGCCTGCATAGGGTGCCACGGGGCCGATGGTGCTGGACTCCCGAACCTGGGCCCCCCTCTCGACGAATCTGACTGGGTCAACGGAGACCCCGGACGACTTGCCAAGGTCCTCCTCCACGGCCTTCAGGGGCCCATCACAGTCTCCGGGAAACGCTACACCCCGCCAGCAGCCATGCCCGGCCTTTCGATGAACCAGACAGTCTCAGACAAGGACATTGCCGACATCATTACCTTTGTCCGGCACGCATGGACCAACAGGTCGGGCGCCATTGGCGAATCCTTCATCAAGGAGACCCGCTCCAGCTCCAAGGCACAGGGCGGAGTCCCCTACACCGAGCAACAGCTCAAATAAGGCCCGGCCCTGCCTCCGGGCCTTGGATACCCTTCCCCCCGGACCCGGGGGAAGCGGCCCACGGTGGCTCCCTCGGCCCTGAGTTCGATGGAACCACCTCTTCCACTCACGTTGGAAGACACGATCGTCAGCCGATGCCAAGCTATTCGACCCACTCGCCGGCCTGCCGGAATTTCTGGTAGCGACCTTCCAGCATTTCCTCTTCAGAAAGACTTTCAAGGCTCTCGATCTCGGCGAGGAGAGCAGACTTGAGACTGGCAGCCGCACCCCGGACGTCATGATGCGCCCCCCCCACCGGCTCGGGAATGACCTTGTCCACCAGACCCATCTCCTCAAGGTCCCCGGCAGTCAGCTTCATCGCCTCCGCAGCTTCCGGGGCATGTTTCCGGTGCTTCCAGAGGATTGCCGCGCATCCCTCCGGGCTGATCACGGAGTAGTAGGCGTTCTCCAGCATGAGAATCCGGTCGGCCACTCCAATTCCCAGTGCCCCGCCTGAGCCGCCCTCCCCAAGCACCACCGCAAGGATGGGTGTCCGCAGATTCATCATTTCCCTGAGGTTGTGGGCAATCGCTTCCGCGATGTTGCGCTCTTCCGCCCCAATACCAGGAAAGGCCCCTGGAGTATCAATCAGGGAAATCACCGGGATCTTGAACTTCTCCGCGAGCCTCATGAGGCGAAGCGCCTTCCGATACCCTTCCGGATGCGCGCTCCCGAAATTACGCTCCAGGTTTTCCTTCGTGTTCCGTCCCTTCTGGTGGCCAAGCACCATGCACCGGCGCCCGTCCAGCGTGGCGAATCCCCCCGGCATGGCGGCATCGTCTCCCACCAGACGATCACCGTGCAATTCACAGAAGTCGTCGAAGGCCTCGTTGAGATAGTCGAGCATGAACGGACGGCTCACATGCCTTGCGATCTGCACACGTTGCCATGGCGTAAGGTTTTCGTAAATGCGGTTCCGTAATTCTGACAACTTCGCTTCCAGAGCCTCAATTTCAGAGCTGAGATTGATGTCCTGGGAATGCGCCTTTTCGCGCATCTGCGACAGCTCATCCTCGAGCTCCGCGATCGGTTTCTCGAAATCAAGCGGTTGAGGGCGCCCACTACTATTCTTCATGCGTTCAGATTCTACTGGTTCCCGAAGCGAACTTCCACCTCGTTTCCAACCCTGAGCAGGAGAGAGAGTTCCTCCATGTCCGCTTCCGACAGAAAAAAACCTCTTCCTCCATCCTTCCCGTCAGTCGAATCCCCCTGCCTGATCTGCAGGCCCCGGTGATCTAGGATCAGGACTTTCCTGGAGTTCCGATAGCTCTCAAACCTGACCGGGGACACACTGCTCCCATTTTCAAGGAGTCCTATTTTCTGCCCGATCTTTGCGCGCAGGATTCCCCGGGAGTCTCTCGTCCGGGCAGCTGTGAGGTTGTAGGCCTTCAGGAGACGCCCCTCCTTGTACAAGCTCAACCGCTTGCGGGATACATCGATCTTGATATTGAACCTCAGAGGTAACAGCACGAGCTCATCCCCCGGGTAGAGCTTGTTCATCTGCTGGAGCCCGTTCATGTGCATGATACAGTCAAGGGTGGTGTCGTGACTGGCTGCAATCCTCGTGAAGTTGTCGCCCGATTTAACCGCATACGTCGTCTTGCCCTCCATCTCGTCCGTCGAGAGCAGATCATCCAGGTTGAGCTCTCCGAGAATACGCCGTGCCTCTCCCGCCGAGGCAGAGGACGGATAGACCCCTACCAGAAATTCCAGCTTTTCACGTGCCCTTTCAAACTGCCCGGTGGCAAGCAGCTCCCGCGCCCTCTCAAAGGCCCCCTCCCCTGGCTGGACAACCGGGGCGGCTTCCACAGTCCCCATGTCTGCCGGTAGCTGCGGAACGACCGTTTCCTCCTTCAGACGCTCAACGAGGACAAAGGTAGCTCCCAGCACGGCCAGCACCAGCAATGCAGCGAAAACCTTGACGATCGTCATCATGGGCAGACTCGGGCAACCATCTGGGAGTCGGAGACTCGCTAGAGCAGGCCCCGGCGCTTGAAATCAAAGGTGTTGATTTCCGAACTCTTGTCGACAATCTCGAAAATGAACCGGAGCAGGCTGATCTCCCACGCATCATCTACTCCTTCGATCACGACCTGCATCGGATTCCCCACCCGCCGAGCATCTTCCAATACCCGTTCCTTTACTGCGTCGAGAGAGTCATGAAGCAACTCCTCCCGCACCTCTCCTCGTTTGAATTGGTAGTTCAGGAGCGCGATCTTCGATCCATGTTCCATCAGCCACTGGTGAAACCTCTGCGCGTCATCTCCGAACCCCTCGAACTCAAGGCCACTGTAGGCCTCCGGCTTGATGATGGTAGGCTGATTGGCTTCCACTTCCCCACTCCGGATCCGCACCTGCCCCACGGAATCCATCAATTCACTCAGGAGGAGGAACTCAAAGCGCGTGCTTCCGAAGGTATCGATCCGCCGGTCTGGTTCATACAGGACGCTGGTTGTTTCCAGCGCGTATTGGATATCATCGGGTGAATACATGCTTCGGCCGAATCATCGCGCACCTCGGCGTTCCTGACAACGAAAAGGGCAGGCCCGTTCGGACCCGCCCCAGCTCGTTGAAAATGAATCGCAAATAGCTCAGGAGGAGGATTTGTCGACGTAATCGATGATATCTCCAACCGCGACCAGCTTCTCCGCCTGATCGTCGGGAACCTCAATCCCGAACTCCTCCTCGATGGCCATGACCAGTTCCACTGCATCGAGGGAATCGGCTCCCAGGTCCTCAATCATTTTCGACTCCCTCGTGACTTGTTCGGCATTTACCCCGAGCTGCTCCACGATGATGTCCTTGATCTTGTCTTCGCTTGAATCTGACATGTATGCGTCCCAATTGTTTGCTGGTCCTTGGCTTAACGTTGCTTCAAGCGCTTGGCAACCCTGAAAAAAACTACTCCTTCCCGACGGACCCGTTTTCTCCCTCTCCATCCTGCTCCAACTCGTCCCCTTCCTCCTCCGCCAACTCGATCAACTCTCCTTTGAAGTTGTCTAGAATCCGCTGGAAAAGCGCCTCCGCCGGGGCGCCATCTTCCTCCGAAAACTGCCCGTAGACCATGCCGTCGACTTTCGCCTTCTGCAGATCAGCCTCCTCCCCACTCCCCTCCGGACGATAGAACACATAAGCCAACCCCTTCGTGCCCCACTTCCGTTTATCGATTTTGCGCATCGTGCCAAAGGGAATCAGGCGGCCGTCCGGAGCATGATAGGCTTCACCATCTACCTTCATCGACCGACGAGAAGTGCGCACCAGGAACACCGAGGTAATCAGGAGCAAGACCCCGCTCCCAATACCCCAGTAGAGCTGGTCCCGGATCTTCCCGGAATCATAACTCTTCTTTGGTTTTGCCGAGCTCCATCCCCTCTTGTCCGTATAGCTTGCCCAGAGCGGAGGTATGAGCTTCTGCCCCTCTTCCTCATGAGCCTTCTTGTAGCCGGCGTAATTCGCTAGCTCCTCCGGCCAGGGCGCATCCGCGTCCACTCCGGAAGGCAGTATCCCTTCCTCCTCCGGGAAACCGATCTTCTGGTTGCCTGAAAAACTCTCCCACTCTGCCGCCGACTTGTTCGCGGCCAGATGTTCATCAAAGGCCTTCTCGGCCTCTTCAAAGGCCTCGTAGGTATAATACGCCTCATTTTTTTTCGGCCAGCCGATCTTCCAATCCTTCAGAAACAGGACCAGAAACACCCCGAACATCAACGCCATGGCTCCCGCCCTGAGATAGAACCACTTGGTCGGCCGGCATACGATCGTATCCACTTCACTCATTCCCGGGTCGAACCTGCCTTTCCACCTCCGTCAGTTCAAGCGCTCAATCCACCTTCGAACGTATTTTCGCAACCAATCTTCGGCGGTTTTCGCCTTTGACAATCAGCTCCCTACATCCGACCTCTCCCCTTGTGAGCTTTGCAGCCCGCTTTGCCGACCCGGATCTCACTCGATCACCGCTCCTTAAGCGGTTTGAGTCCCTCCTTGCCCCGTGTTCCGCAACCCGTCTGGAGAGTCTCGCTCAGCAAAGCGCGTCTCTCTCCCGGCGCCACTTCGGGCGCACGATGCGCCTCTTCGCCCCACTATATCTATCGAATGAATGTGTGAACAACTGCAGCTACTGCGGGTTCTCACGGGACAACCCCATTCTGCGGACCACCCTGACTCCTGACCAAGTCGAAACAGAGGCGCGCCATTTGCACAGCCAGGGCTTCCGGAATCTCCTTCTGGTCGCTGGGGAGCACCCGAAATTCGTATCCGAGGGATACCTCCAGGAGTGCCTGCACCGCCTCGCACCCTTTATTCCCACCCTTGGAATCGAAGTCGGCCCCATGGAAGACTCCCAATACGCGGAGCTGGTCGCCTGCGGAGCGGAAGGCCTCGTGGTCTACCAGGAAACCTATCATCGCGAAAGCTACTCCCAGCTGCATACCGCAGGACCCAAGAAGAACTTTGACTGGCGACTCGACTGCCCCGAGCGGGCCTACAACGGGGGGTTCCGCCGGATCGGGATCGGCGCACTCTTCGGGCTGGCCCCCTGGCGCACGGAAGCCCTCGCCCTCGCCGCTCATCTCGAATACCTCTACAGACACTGCTGGAAGGCCCAGTTCACAATCTCCTTTCCGCGCCTCCGCCCTCACGCGGGGAACCACCGCCACAAGGCCGATCCCGCCCTCAGCCTGGGCGACCGGGAACTCGTCCAGCTCATCTGCGCATTCCGTCTGACCTTCCCCCAGCTCGGCATCGTCCTCTCCACCCGTGAACCAGCGCCCCTGCGAGACAGCCTCTTCCCTCTCGGGGTGACTCACGCCTCCGCCGGATCGCACACCGAACCTGGTGGCTACACCGGTGTTGGAACCGAGGATCTCCACCGCACAATCAAGGGCCGCCGGGTTGAACTGGAGCCTTCCGAGCAGCCGGCGACATGCAACCAAACACGCGCCACTCCGCAGTTCGAGATCGATGACGCGCGCTCTGCGTCCACCATCGCAACCCAACTTCAGCAAAGCGGTTTCGACCCTGTGTGGAAGGATTGGGACAGCGAGATTCTCTCTCCCTCCTGAACTCCATTCCTCCGAAAATGCAGATCCTACTCAACGGCAAGCCTCACACCCTCGGCGGTGAGCCCACCGTAACAGGGCTGCTCCGCACCCTTCAATTAGCCGGAAAACCGGTCGTGGTGGAGCTCGACGGGCGAGCCCTCACCCCCGCCGATCATTCCAGCTCCGAACTCGCGGAGGGTTCCCGAGTCGAAATCATTGTCCTTGCCGCCGGCGGGTGAGCCTCTCCCCGGGCTCACTCCGTCTGATCGTCTCGCCATTTTGCGATCCCCTGAAGGCGGCCCTTCACCTCCGCTACCGCCTCCTGATCACCCTGGTTCTCCAGTGACTCCGCCAACTCCAGCCAATCACCGTGCAGGGAGTCGTAATTGGTCAGTCCGAGAAGGAACTCGTGCCCCGGAAAAAAACTCTCTTCCCTCACCTGCTCCTCCGCCTTGAGCAGACTTCCGGCCAGGTCTTCGGCCTTCCCGGATTCACCAAGGTCCTCCGCCATCAGCATACCACCCAGAAAACAGAACGGATACTCCTGCACCACCCAGCCACTGGGTGCCCGGTAGTCCTCCATCGCCCGGGCGAGCACGGGGAACACATCCAGAAGGATCCCCGTCAACGATGGGTCTCGCAGGGCGCGCGCGGCCCTTACCAGGGAACAGCACACGTAATTCACGATCACAACCGGGTCGAGTCCCGGCTCCTGATGGAGGAACTTGGCAGCTACCGCTCCACTGAAGAGCTTGAAGCGCACGAACCGCTCCTCCTGTGACTCCTTGTCTGCAGAACCCCGCTGCGCGATCCCGAAGACTTCAAACCACTCCGGATCAACGACCTCCGGCACATCCTTCCGCCGCCGCACCCCGCAGCAGAGGTCCAGACAGCTTCCACCCTCCGACTCTTCGGGCAGGAAGAGCCGGAAGTCCTCCTCCCTCACTTCGCCACAGGCGAATTCCAGGAGATCATCGAGCCGGGCCTGCAATGCATCAGGATTCTGGGAATTCCTCCCAGAAGGGGAAGGCTTATTTGGGCTCCTCACTTCTTCCCTGGTGTAAGATTAGCCAGCATCTGCTCCCACCAGTTCCTGCCCGGCTCCTCCGGCGCCAGCACGCGCAGTTTTTCCTTCATCGCCTTGAACTCCACCCTCTCGGCCCGCCCCCAGAGCTCACCATCCACCTCGACCGGCACTTCCCGGTCACACTCCACCGTCAACCCCGACGTCTGATAATATTCGACCAGTTTGCCATCCGCCTCAAATCCTCCACGTGCCAACGAACCCAGGGAACCCAGGGCGGCCTTGTAACCAGCCTCCTTGTAGACAAGGACGTCGAGCAGGTCATCGGCATTGTCCGCCTTTCCGAACAGGCGCAACTGTCCTCCGTACAGCGCACCGTTACCCAGCAATACACAGGCAGCTTCCGCAATGGGACCCTCATCAAAACGCACCGTCATGCGGGGCGGTTTCGAGCCAAGCACTTTCACAGCTGACAGGATATAGGCCATTGGTCCCAAACGGCGCTTTGACTCGCTCGTTGTCTCCTCAATCACCTGCGCGTCAAACCCCACACCCGCCATTTGCACAAAGGGCGTCCCCTGCACCTCGAAAAGGTCCACCTCCTTGACGTGACCCGCGTCAATCACCTCGAGGGCCCCCTTCAATTGCGAAAAGGGAATATGCAACTCACGCGCAAATACGTTCATGGTCCCGGTAGGCAGGATTCCCAGGACCGTCTCCGTCCCGATCAATCCACCGACTACTGCGTTGAGAGTCCCGTCTCCGCCCGCCGCAACCACAATAGACTCCCCGGACTCCGCAAACTGCCTGGCGAGCTCAACCGCCTCCTCTCCACTGTTCGTCGCGTAAATCGCAAAGCGCTGGGCATGCTCCATCACGAAACTCCGCGCGCGCTTCGCCCGTTCACTACGGGCACGCGGGTTCAGGATCAGAGGATACCTCGGCGAAATACTCACACCTCAATCCTTCCCATAAAGAACCACCCGTCACCAAGCACAATTCGCTTCATGATCGATCACCCCTTCTCCCGCTTCTTTCAACACCCAACCGCTCCAGCTCCTCTTCGACCCGTCCTACAGGCAGGCCCACCACGTTCTCGTATGATCCCTCGACCTTGTCCACCAGCATCTCCCCGTGTTCCTGGATCGCGTAGGCACCCGCCTTGTCCATCACGTGGACCCGTTGCATGTAATCCTTGATAACATCTTCTCCAAACTTGTGAAACCGAACCCATGTCACCTCGAAAAACGTTTGCTCTTCGCCGTCCAGAGACAGGCACACCCCCGTGCAGACCTCGTGTATGCGCCCGGAGAGGCGCCCCAGCATGCCTGCTGCCTCGGCAGAATCACGAGGCTTTCCCATCACCTCCCCGTCCAATCCCACCATTGTATCCGCTCCCAGCACCACTTCTGTCGGAAAACGCGCTGCGACCTCCCTTGCCTTCAACGCAGCATTAGCTGCACAGAGCTTCCGGAACGGATACTTCCCCGGCGGCCACTCCTCGACCTGCGCCTGATGCACCTCGAACTCATACCCGGCCCTCGCCAGCAAGTCACTCCGTCGCGGTGAGCCAGACGCCAGGATGAAGCGCATAGGAATAGTCTCTGGCTAGCTCTCGATCGCAAAGATCAGCACCAACAGGAGCAAGGTCGCCAAACCCACCGAGAGAAGCAGGGTCTTGAAGCTTATTCCCTGCGGCAATTCCAATCGTCTTCCTTCTCCTTCGCGACGCGGACCCGCTTCCATGAACATCCGGTGACGTCCCGCTTCCGCGTCATGCGGTCGCGTTTCCGGAGGACCTCCCCGAGGGGGAACCTTCGATGCTCCCGCATTCTCCAATACCGACATTTCCAAACTTCGGCCCATGATGGGATCTGGCCGCCCGGAGGGCGGGTCCTCTCCCTCCACAGGCAGGCGGATCACCTCAGTCTGGGCGATTCCCTTCCCAGTGCTTGTGGGCATCGCAGGCATCTTGAGACGGTGCAGAGAGACTTGGCTTCCGCACTCCGGGCAGGATGCCCGGCTCGCTGTAGCCGGCATCATGAACCACGTCCCGCACTTCCAGCACTTCACGCGTTCCGACGGGACGGATTGGGGCTCTAATTCACCCATTGGCCGCATCTCCATACCCATCAATTTGTTTTCTATTTTCAGACTATCAGCCTGTCAATTATTCCACCTGCGACTTATTCACATCCTCGCTCACGGGTAAGAGCTCACTTTTCATCTTGTCATCCCCTCTCACTCAAATACTGTTCTTTTGAACATCATTTTGACCCTGAGCACTTCCGCCCACTACCCACCAAAACCCGACCTCCAGACCCTGCGCCGGCAGCTACGGGAGAAGTTTCCCCATGCCCACGAGCTGGAACAGCTCCCTCATCCCGCCCAGCCACGCTCTCTCCGCCTTCCCGTCTTCCCTGCCGGAGCTCTCTCTGAATGCACTCCTCTTCACCCTTCCTGCGGGCTCTCCCTCATCCTCTCCGAACTGCTTCAAAACGCAGCACCCGCCACTCACGGTCCCCTCCCGGCCAGAAACGAACCTCTCGCACTCATCGACGGCCGCGATTCCTTCGACCCTTCTTCCTACGGTTCGGATTCCTGTTCCCGCCTCCTCTGGATTCGTTGTCATGATGCCGATGAGGCCCTGCGCTGCTGCGACCTCCTTCTGCACGACGGCAACCTTCCGCTCCTCGTCTTCGATCTCCTCCTCAACCCCATTGAGGAAGTGCGCCGCATCCCCGCATCCTCCTGGTACCGTCTCCGCAATCTCACCAGGCAATCCGGAGCCTCTCTCCTCATCTTCACCCCCAGGCACGTTGTCCCCTGTGCAACCCTTCAGCTCACCTTCGAATCCAGCTTCAGCCTCAGCGACCTTGAACGCAACCGCGAGGAGCTGAATCCCGTCTCCTTCCAGGAACAATCCATTCCCCGGAGCTCGTGAGACCACCTCTCCCGAGAGCACGCAGTCCGGATTCACGATCACCTACTACCGAGCATTACCCCTGAATGTACGCGTGTACCCAAGTTCCCTGCTTTCCCCTCGCCATTCTCCTTCGTGACAATGCCGGAACGGCCTCCGGTCCAGCGGCCCTCGTGGATACCGAGGCAGATCCTTCCTCTCCCAACGGGCGGGCCAGGTCCACACCGCTCCTTCTTGCTGTCAATTCTGCCGCCGCCCGCCACCGGGTCACTCCCGGACTCACCACCACGCGAGCCCTCGCCCGCTGCCCTCAGCTCACCCTTCTTTCCCCTGACCCGGTCCTCGAGCGCCTCCATCAGGAGGCCCTGCATACACACCTCTCCTCCCTTGGACCCGATTTCGAAGAAACAAATCCCGGCACCTTCCTTCTCGATCTCCTCTCTCTTCCCCAGGCTCTCACCGCCCCCCTTGACTGGATCGAACAATCCCTCCGCCAAGCTATTCCTCTTGATCTCCCCCTCCAGCTCGCCCTTGCCCCCACTCCGGACCTGGCCCTTCTCGCCGCCTGCAGCCCGACCCTGCGCTCCACTCTCGAAGTTCACCCGGAGCCCGTCATCCATGCACAATATACACCATGCACCATACAGGCCCTTTGCGATCTGCCTCTCTCCTCCCTGAAGGCCGCCTGTCATGTCGAGGGAACGGGGAGAAGAACGCATCCCATGATGAACAGTCAAAGCAGCGACATTCTCTCGCTCTGGGGTATCGACACCCTTGGCCAACTCGCCGCTCTCCCGCGTCAGGGACTCGCTGAGCGACTCGGTCCCGAAGTCGCCCTTCTGCACGACATCCTCCACCGCAGACACCACCGCCTCCTGACGCTCCATCGCTCCCCACGGAATTTCTCCCTCTCTCACGATCTCGAACACTCTCTCGAGACACTTGAACCCCTTCTTTTCCTCCTCCGCCGCGGCCTCGACACCCTCTGCTCCCGCCTTCATTCCTCCCAGCGCGCTGCCATCACCATCAAGCTCACGCTCACATTCGAAAACGGCAGCCTGCACCTTCGGGAACTACGCCTTCCCGAACCCACCTGCGACCCGACCACTCTCCTCCGGGTCCTCCACAGTCATCTCGACACCGTGCACGCCCCCGCACCCGTGACAGCCTGGTCCCTCTGCCTCACTCCCACCCTGCCCGGAGAAGCCCAACAACATCTCTTCGAGCACTCCCTGCGCGACCCCCACAAGTTCGCAGACACCCTTGCCCGCCTGGAAGCCTTCCTTGGCGCAGGCCGCCTCGGCACTCCATCCCTTCTCGACACATTCAAGCCGGACAGCTTCGAACTCGAGGATGCCAAACCCGGGGCCCGCAGTGTCGAACAAGGCCCTCTCCATCAAAATTCCCCACCACGCGGGACAAAGCGCTCCCCGGGGGCAGCGGCCCAGTCCCCGACCACGGCCCTGCCCTTGAAGAGATACCGCCCTCCTCTTCCCATCCATGTCGCCACCGAACCCGGAAACCGCTTTCCCCACCCCCTCGCTCTCCTCACCGGTCCTCATCCCGGCTCCATCTCGGCCGTGCACGGGCCCTTCCCCCTCTCCGGTCATTGGTGGGATCCAAGCGAACGCTGGCAACGCATCGAATGGGACATCCAACTTACGGACCGGACTCTCCTGCGACTCTCCCACCAGCCCCCCGCCTGGTTCCTGGAAGGAGTCTACGGATAATCGCGGTCACGCAGGCTCAACACACAGCGCACACTCCTATCTTCACCGAACTCCACGCCCGTTCCTGCTTCTCTTTCCTGCGCGGTGCCAGTCATCCGGAAGACCTCATTCGTCGTGCCGCTGAGCTAGGCTATGATGCCATCGCCCTGCCTGATCACATGGGCGTCTATGGAGCTGCCCGCGCCCACCTTGCCGCCCAGCGGCACGGACTCCGGGCACTGGTCGGCGCAACCGCCGAGATTCCCTCCGCATCCAGCGATCAAGGACCAAATTCTGGCATCCACCTCCCTCTCCTCGTTAAAAATCGCACGGGCTACCAGAACCTCTGCCGCCTTCTCACAGATCTCCACTGCGGCACCGGGAGCATCGCCCTTCCCTCCCGGGATTCACCTCCTGCACCGGGCAACGCAAAACCCCTCCAGGTTCCTGAGCATCAACTTCTCTCCGAACAGTGCGCAGGCCTCGTGGCTCTCCTCACTCCCGAATCACTCCTGCAGGCACACCCCTCCAGAAGCAGCCTCCTTCAGACCGCGACCTGGCTTCGCGATGTCTTTGGAAACGACAACCTCTACCTCACCCTCAACCGCCACCACATCCGCGGTGAGGAGCGCCGTAACCGGCTCCTCATCGATCTCGCTGATCATCTTGAAATCCCCCTTCTTGCTTCCAACTCCCCGCTCTTCGCCATCCGCCGGGACCGCCTCCTCGCTGACGCTCTCACCTGCCTTCGCCATCATACCACTCTCGACCAGGCCGGCACGCTACTCGCCGCCAACCCTGAAAGACACCTCAAGCACCCCAGTCAGGTTGCCAGCCTCTTTCGCGATCACCCTGAAGCGCTTTTAAATACCCAGCGCCTCGCTGACCGCCTCCAGTTTACTCTCGCCAACCTTGGATACCGGTTCCCCTCCTTCCACGAGAACGGGAGACCGCTCCCTCCCGGGGAAGAAGACAGGCTCCTTCATGAACTCACCTTCCGTGGTGCCCGAAAGCGCTACCACAAGATCAACAGGCAGGTCCGCGGACAACTTGAGCACGAGCTGACCCTCATCTCCCGCCTCGGCTTTTCCGGCTACTTCCTGATCGTCTGGGAACTGGTTCAATTTGCCAAATCCCAGGGCATTCTCTGCCAGGGGCGCGGATCAGCTGCCAATTCTGCAGTCTGCTATTGCCTGGAAATCACCGCCTGCGATCCCATCGGTGGGGGCCTCCTCTTCGAGCGCTTCCTCTCTGAGAATCGCAAGTCCTGGCCCGACATCGACATTGATTTTCCTTCCGGGGAACGTCGGGAGGCGGTCATCCAGCACGTCTACGAGAAATACGCCCCCCGAGGCGCAGCCATGACCTGCAATGTCATCACCTACCGCCCTCGTTCGGCCTTCCGCGAAATGTCGAAGGTCCTCGACTTCCCCGGCGCCACCGCCAACCGCTTCTCCGACCTCTCCTCTGCCACCAGGGTCCATGACCACTCCTCACCGGGCCATTACTCACGAGCCGATGCAGACGGGACATCTTCTCCCTCACCCATCCCATCCTCAGGAGCTTCGATGGGAAACTGCTCCTCGAGGGAAACCGCCACCATCCTCACAGATACCTTCGAACAGGCTGGCGTGCCGGCCAATCACCCCCGTTTCAAGCCACTCCTCCACCTCTACCAGGCAGCCCTCTCCCTGCCCCGGCATCTGGGCCAGCACTCCGGAGGCATGATCATCTGTGACAACGGACTGGATTCCATCGTCCCCCTCCAGCCCGCAGCCATGCCCAACCGGACTATCGTGCAGTGGGACAAGGACGACTGCGAGGACCTCGGCATCGTGAAAGTGGATCTCCTCGGCCTGGGCATGCTCGCCGCCATGGAAGACAGTCTCCGTATCTGCAGTCAGCGCGGAAAGAAAATCGATCTCGCTCACATACCCTACGATGACCCCGCCACCTATGACCTCCTCTGCCGTGCCGATACGGCAGGCACCTTTCAGGTCGAGTCCCGTGCGCAGATGGCCACTCTCCCCGTCATGCAACCGGGAAACTTCTATGATCTCGCCATCGAGATTGCCCTCATCCGTCCCGGTCCAATCGTGGGAGACCTCGTCCATCCCTATCTCAACCGTCGCAATGGCCTCGAGGAGGTCGACTGTATTCATCCCGCTTTCGAGCCGGTCCTCGGTCGCACTCTGGGTGTCCCCCTCTTCCAGGAACAGGTTCTCCGCATGGCTATGATCATTGCCGGTTTCGATGGAGCGGAAGCCGACGAACTGCGCCGTGCCATGGCCTTCAAGCGCTCCGATGAACGCATGGAATCCATCACAGGGAAGCTGCGCCTCCGCATGTCCGAACGCAACATCGACATTGCCGTCCAGGAAAAGGTCATCCAGTCCATCGAGTCCTTCGCCCTTTACGGCTTTCCCGAAAGCCACGCCATCTCCTTCGCTCTCATTGCCTACGCTTCATGCTGGCTCAAGGTTCATCACCCGGCAGAATTCTTCGCCGGCCTTATTAACAATCAACCCATGGGCTTCTACTCGGTCGCAACCCTTCTCCAGGACGCCCGTCGCCACGGCATCCGCAGCAGGCCGGTCTCCGTTCTCCACTCCGCCTGGGAAACCCTCGTCATCGAATACAAGGGGCGGGACAGCCTCCGCCTCGGACTTCACCGCCTGAAGGGTCTTTCTTCCACCACCGCCGAGCGCCTTCTGGAAACGCGCTCTCATGCTCGTTTCACCGACCTCCCGGACTTTCTTCACCGTGCCCGCCCAAACAGGAAGGAACGCCGCCTCCTCGCCGCATCTGGGGCCCTCAACGACCTGCCCGGGGTTCAACACCGCCGGGACGCCCTCTGGCAGGTGGAAAAGGAACACCCCATCGACCTTTTCAGCCACTCTACCCAAGCTGCCGGAGTACAGACCCACCGCCATTCCCCGTTGAAGAACACACAGGCTCCAGAAAACCCACTCAAGAGCATGACCGCCCTCGAGCGTTTACACGCCGACTATGTCACCCAGGGCCATACTACCGGGCCACACCCCATGGCACTATGGCGTCGCACCTCCCTCGCAACCTCTCCATCCCGCAACACGGCCTCTCCTT
This sequence comes from uncultured Roseibacillus sp., assembly GCA_963935445.1. Lineage (GTDB taxonomy): Bacteria > Verrucomicrobiota > Verrucomicrobiia > Verrucomicrobiales > Akkermansiaceae > Roseibacillus_B. The sequence goes on along the minus strand of CAWWCX010000019.1, from coordinate 2,249 downwards.
CCTCAAAACCCGCTCCCACGCTTCTCCGAGCCATCGACTTCCACGCCGTTCCTCATGGCCAGCTCATTGCCTGTGCGGGACTCGTCATCTGCCGACAGCGTCCCGGCACCGCGAAGGGGCATTGCTTCCTCACTCTCGAAGATGAAACAGGCATCGCGAATCTGTTCATCCCCCGTGAGACCTTCCTGCGTCATCGTCTGACCATCACCTCCGAGCAATTCCTCCTCTGCCACGGAAGAATGCAGACAGGCGAAGGCGATACCCACACCCTCTACACCACCACCGTGGAACCCCTGCCTTTCCCCACTGAGCTGGACACCGTCAGTCACGACTTCCACTGAGCTTCAGGGCGAACGCAGCACAACCTTCCGTCATGGACTCCCGGAACCCTCCGGGGAATCCAATGCGCCCACCGTCCGATACAGAAAGGCATCGGAAGTAAGCAGGGAAACCAGAAGAGCCTTCATGCTTCCTCCCCCCGCCCGATAGGCGTGATGGGCCGTCTGCAGGACCGGAGCATCGTTCAGGGTCTCATTCCGACCCATCCAGAAGCGAAAGGCGTGGCGTACAAAGACCTGCTCCACCCGCTCACTCTCCGCAAGACGGTCAATCAACTCGAGAGCATCTGCCACCTTCCCATCGAGAGACGGGTCCCCGGAATCGATGATCTCTCCCGAGGTGTCGACCGGCTTGCCCAGTTCCCTGGTCCGGTAGAGTCCCGCATGATTGTACATCTCGAAAGGAAGACCGAGGGGATCCATCTTCCGATGACAGGTCCAGCAGTATTCCTGCCTTGTGACCCGCATCCGCTCCCGGAGGGTGCTCTGGGGTTCATCCGGCAACTGGGCGTCCACCGTGATCGGCACGTCCGGGATCCCTCCTCCCAACAGGCGCTCACGGATCCAGCGCCCCCGCAGGATGGCGTGATTATCCATCGCGTCGGAGTGGGATACCAGCCAACCAGAGTGAGTCAGAATCCCCCGGCGCTGACTGGCGGGGAGAGTGGCGAGAGTGCGTTCCGGCTTCATCGACCCAGCGCCGAAACTACGACGACTCACCCGGGCAAAAATCTTCGGCCCTGACAGCTTCGCGGTCTCAACCCCGGCATTGGGCCTGTTCCGAGGCTTCCTCTTCGGGTCGGCCTGCTTTTTCGCGGACGCGAGTTCCTTTCGTTTCTGGCCTAGCGTTCTCTCCAGTCCCTTGTCTTTCGGGTTTTTTTCTGAGTTCTCCTGAAGGGTGGAAATCTCCCTCTCGAGAGTCTTCACTGCGGTCTCCGCTTTCTTCCGGCTTTCCTCGAAAGCCTTCCTGTCCTTCTCCGCAGCCGCCTTCCTCTCTGCCTCGCTCCTTCTTTTTCCGAGATAGATCGCGTCCTTTCCTGTCACCACCACCCTGTCCGTGGTCAACAGACTGCGGAGCACTTCCTTATCCTCCTGGAGGATCAGCTCAACCAACCGGTCCGTGCTCGCTGTCGCATCAAACATGACACGATAATGTTCCGTGCCACGGTTACTGACCCCGGTCTCCGCCAGCGCCCGTGAATCCTTGCAGATATAACCTCCAAGGTCGTAGTCAAAATAATCACGGAAAAAGCGCAGCAACCGGGGCTTGCGAATACTATCATCAGCGAGCATGCGCTCCACTTCCCGTTTCACGTCCTCCCGGGTGCGCATGCGTCCCTCCGCGACAGCGGTCCGGAGCGCTCCGTCAGGCTTGATGTAACGAAGGGAATGATTGACCGCCAGGGCCAGCTCCCAGTCCTGAAGCTGAACCCGTCCGTGGGCATCCGGGCTTCCTGAGCGCGCCAGCTCGGGGCGAAAAAGGGCATCGCGATCCAGAAAGAGAGAGGAAAGCCCCATGATGACGCCCTCCTCCTTGCCCACCTTCTCGATCGCATTCCGCACGATCTCAAGATAGGATTCGGTTTCTTCCGGCGTCGGCGGGCGGAAGGTCACCGCCTCGAAAAGGAACTCCACGACCTCCTTAAGGCGCTTTTCCGTGACGCCGCCCTCCTTCATCAGGTCATACATTGGGGTCATCGGCCGAACGACCTTCGTATTGTATACGATCGACGTCGGCTGCCCCCGGATGTCTCCAACCATCTTATAGGAATTGGGGTCATCGGTAATCTGCTCAGGCTGGGCAATACTGAGTGGCCCGTACGCCATGTAACGCAGGACATCCTCCGCCTTCGCGAGGATCTGGGTCGCCTCCGCGCTATTGACCGTGGCGAACCCGGGATAGTTCTCGAA
>CAWWCX010000018.1:0-22798 GCA_963935445.1 uncultured Roseibacillus sp. | reverse complement strand
TCCTAGGGGAGGCGCGGGCGGGCAGGGCCGGAGAGGAGGGCGACGGGATGGCAAAAAGACTGGCGTCGCAGGACGGGATCTGGAGAATTCCAAGGCACACTTAAGAAACATGAAACCGATTATCACACTCGCTCTCGCCCTCGGACTCAGCGCCACACCTCTCCTTGCGGATCATCATCAGTTGCCCAAGCCGGACAAGGATGGCTGGATTACCCTCTTCAACGGGAAGGACCTGACCGGTTGGGACGGCAACCCGGAAGTCTGGACGGTCAAGGATGGCTATATCTCCGGACAGATCGCAAAGCTGCAGGGTGGAAATACCTTCCTGGTCTGCAAGCATGCCTTTGCCGATTTTGAGCTCGAGGCAGAGTGGGTCCTGGTGGACGGAAAGGGAAACAGCGGAATTCAGATTCGCTCCAAGCACTCCGAGCGTGGTGCGAATAAGTGGGTGGTCAAGGGCTATCAGGCTGACATCGGGAATGGCTGGTTTGGAAAGCTCTACGAGGAAGGTGGCCGGGGGGTCCTGGCCGGCAAGTACAAGAACAAGCCGGTTATCAAGAAGGAGAATGGGTGGAACACCTATAAGATTACAGCGAAGGGAACCAAGCTCACCCAGGAGCTGAATGGAGTGGTGACCATTGAGTTTGACGACAAGGACGCCAGCAAGGCGGCCAAGGAAGGGATCATCGGGTTGCAGTATCACGTCCCGGGCGGATTCGAAGTCCGGTTCCGCAATATCAGGATCAAGCCGCTCAAGTAGCGAGCGATCCGGATGGACATCAGGTCCCTTGGGAGGCGGTCGGGAACGACCGCCTCAATCCTTTCGGGACAGGGTCGAACCGTTCCAGAGCAGGTTTGGAACTCAGGAATGGGTTGGCGAACCGGGAAGGCGGGGAGCATCCAGCAACGCATCGGTATCGAGAGGAGTGGTTGGAGGTCCGGTGGGGGGATGATCCTCCCGGGACGATTCCGGAGGATCGGGTGCGAGTGCGGGCAGGTGCTCGAGACTGTGTTTTCTGGTCGTGTTCTTCCGGGTGGGCGCGCGGCGCAATAGTTTCTGGCCAGGTTCTACGGTCGCTGCCTGATCTGATTCTCCTTCGGTCTCCTGCGCGGCGTGAGCAAGGGAGGGAAGAGCTTTGAAGAGTTTTCTGCCGGGCGCATTGATGGAAGCGCGTAGTGGATCAGAGGATGTAAGGAGCTTGCGAGGTTTCCCGGCCTCTTCCTTCTCCTCCTCCAGATCTTCAGGGGAGGCATGTTCGCCTGGCACAAGCAGGGGGACGGTCTTGGGAGGCTGGACCTGGAGTCGAGGCGCCTTCGGAGCGCGGGCCTCGCCGCGTTCAAGGACCTCGATATCGTCATCCTCGTGGGAAGGAATAATGAATTTTGTTCCGCACGAGAGGCACCGGTTCTTGCGGCCAACATGTTTCTTCCCGGCCTTGAACACGGTTGCACAAACTGGACACGATATTCTCACGCTGTGCCCGGTTACTAGGTCGGGGGAGGTCAGATTTCAAGTGCCGAGAGCGGGGGTATGGCCGGATGCAGAAAGGGACTGCGATTGCAGAAAAGCGGAAGGCAGACTGCCCTCCGTCTTGAGGAATCACAAGATCGGCCGGGAGTGGGTCCGTGAAACGACCCGGGAGGTCTTCCAATACTACGCGATAATCTCTCTGATCACCTGGCCATGTACATCAGTGAGACGAAAGTCCCGCCCCTTGAAGCGGTAGGTAAGCCCCTCGTGGTCGATCCCCAGCAGGTGAAGGATGGTGGCTTGGAGGTCATGGACGTGAAAGGGGTCCCGGGTGATGTTGTAGCCGAACTCGCAGGTTTCTCCGTATAATGCTCCGGGCTTGATGCCGCCGCCTGCCATCCACATCGAGAAGCAACGCGGGTGGTGGTCACGCCCGAAGTTCTTGCTCCGGGTCTGTGCGTAGGTGGTCCTCCCGAATTCGCCGCCCCAGATCACGAGGGTATCCTCGAGAAGACCTCGGGCCTTGAGGTCCTGAAGGAGTGCGCTTGATGCCTTGTCCACGGTATTGATCTTGTTCTTGATGCCGTTTGTAATTCCGTCGTGGTGGTCCCAGCCCCGGTCGTAGAGTTGAATGAAACGAACCCCGGCTTCGGCGAGGCGACGGGCTAGGAGGCAGTTGGCGGCGAAGGAGGGCTTGCCGGGCTGGGCCCCGTAGCTCTCGAGGACGCTTTTTGATTCGCGTGAGATGTCCATCAGTTCCGGCACCGAAGACTGCATCCGATAGGCCAGTTGGAAGGCATCAATGCGAGCCTCGATTTCGGGGTCTCCGACCTGTTGCTGCTTGAGCTGGTTCAGGGCGCTGATGCGGTCGATGGTTTTTCTGCGGTTCTCCCTCGACATGCCTCGAGGGTTGGAGAGAAAGAGGACGGGGTCGCCGGAGGATTGGAACTTCACGCCCTGGTGCCTGCTGGGAAGGAACCCGTTGTGCCAGTAACGGCTGGGAACCGGTTGCCCGCCTCCGGAGAGCAGGACGACGAAGGCAGGGAGATTCTCGTTGTCGCTGCCGAGGCCGTAGCTGAGCCAGGAGCCCATGCTGGGGCGCCCGCTCAAGGGGCTGCCGGTTTGCAGGAAGGTGACCGCCGGGTCGTGGTTGATGGGATCGGTAAAAGCGCTGCGGATCATGCAGATGTCATCCGCGATGCCGGGCATGTGCCTGAAGAGGGTGTTCATCTCGATGCCGGCCTGTCCGTGTCGGGCAAACTTGTGCTGGGAAGACATCACGTTGATGGTGCCCTGCGTGCTCGTCATGGTCGTGAGTCGCTGGTCTCCGCGGACCTCGGCGGGAAGAGGTTTGCCATCCCACCGGGCGAGGCCGGGTTTCGGATCGAACGTCTCGAGTTGCGAGGGGCCACCCGACATGTGCAGGTAGATGACCCTCTTGGCCCGGGGTGCGAGGTTGGGAGCGCCGAGGGCTCCCGCGCCGGGGCTGGCTTGCGAGGAGGCGAAGAGATGTGCGAGGGAGGCAGATCCCAGTCCGAGGGAGGTGCGGGCCAGAAAGGTGCGGCGGGTCCGGGGGTCCTGCATCAGAGTTTCAGTGTTCATGGTTCAGCTTCCGGGTGGCTCATTCCCGTGTGATGGTTTCGTCCAAATTGAGAAGGATGCTTGCAAGGGCTGTCCAGGCCGCCAGTTCGGCTGGATCAATCCCTTCGGGGGTGGGGGCCTTTCCGTTCTCGATGAGTTGTCCGGCGGCCGCCCTGTCGGCAGCATATTCGGCACGCTGTTCGGCGAGAGTATCCCGCAGCACGGCGAATTCATCCGGCTTGGGCGGTCGCGAGGTGGCGGCCGTGAAGGCGAAGGCGAGGCGGTCCTCGTCGTGGGCTCCACCTTCGCTGAGGATACGTTGCCCGAACACGCGGGCGGCCTCGACAAAGGTGGGATCATTGAGAGTGACTAGAGCCTGCAGGGGTGTGTTGGTTCGAGGGCGATTGACGGAGCAGAATTCGCGGCTCGGCGCGTCAAAGATCTGAAAGGTGGGATAGAGCATGGTACGCCGCCAGAACGTGTAGAGGCCCCGCCGGTAGAGTGCTCCGTCGCTGCTCTCCTTCCAGCCCTTTCCGATACTGCTGAGGTAGTTGGCCGGCTGGTAGGGGTAGACGCTTGGGCCGCCGATCGCAGGGTTGAACAATCCGCTGATGGAGAGGGCTCCATCGCGCACTTCCTCGGCGGAGAGGCGGAAGCGGGGGGCCCGTGCGAGGAACCGGTTGGCAGGGTCGATCTCGTGGTAGCGCTGGCGGTTCACGGAAGACTGCCGGTAGGCCGCGGAGCTGATGATCATGGTCTGCAGGCGCTTGATATCCCAGCCGTGCTCGACGAAGTCGGCGGCCAGCCAGTCCAGAAGCGCTGGGTGGCTAGGACGGCTGCCCTGGGTGCCGAAGTCCCCGAGGGTACGAACAAGTCCGCTGCCAAAGAGCTGCTTCCAGAGGCGGTTGACGAAGACCCGTGCGACAAGAGGATTGTCGGGATCGACGAGCCAGTGGGCGAGTCCGAGACGGTTGCGCGGCTGGTCCTCCGGGAGGCGGGGAAAGATCGCTGGGACGTCGGGCTGAACTTCTTCGCCGGGCTGTCGAAAATCTCCGCGCATCAGGACATGGGCTGGTTTGCGCTTCTTCATCTCCACCATCACCATGGTGGTGGGAAGGCCCCTGTCAGCCTCGTCGAGCTCTTTCCTGGCCGCTGCCACCTCGGACTCGAGCTTCTGGAAAAGATCTCGGGACTCGGCGTGTTCGTAGTTGATGAAGTAGGTGAAGAGTTTCTTCTGCTCCTCCTCGCTGCGTTCCCCCCTGGCCTTGGCAGCCAGGGCCATGATTTCGGGCGGAGCAGGATGCCAGTCCCCGTCGATCTCATACTTGGTGCCAAGGTAGTATCCGAGAGCCGCCTGCTCGTTGGAATGCAGGGCACGATTGTAGACCAGAACTTCTGCGAAGTCGGCCGCGGTTTTCTCAGCACCGGCATTGTTTGCGCCGATGGTGATCGCCTTGTTGGCGAATCCGGAAAGGCTCACCGGGCCACCGCCGCCGTCCTTCCCGTTAAGACGAAAGCGGGTGTCATTGTCCGGGCCCTGCTGGGTAATGATCGCGATGACCGGTTCATTGAGCTTCAGGTTGGCGCTGCCAACCACATCGGCGCCGTAGCCATTGAAGCTGAGCTTGTTCCGGTCCGTTTTCCAGAAGGCGCGGCGCTTGCCCTGGGACTCATCTCCCCACATGAGAGCCATCTGGTGCCTGGCGAGGTCGTTGAACTTGATTACCAGTGCAATGGTGAAGTCTTCGCCGAGTTGGCCGGCTCCGGATGCGCTGCGCAGGAAGTCGTTCGTGCCGTCCAGCCGGATTGCAGGTTTGCCGTTCAGGCTTTTTCCGAACTGCTTGGGCTCTCCGGTTGCGATGGCCTTCCGGTTGTGACCGGAGAGGTCCGGCCATTCTCTCACGAGGCCGCCCGGCGCGTCGAAGGAGCCCGCATCAAGATGAAGTTGCAGCCCCCCCCTGACGGGGAGGCCCTCGCTTTGTTCCCGGGCGAGGGAGGCGATCCACTTGGTGAGGGCGGGAGCGAGCGCTCCCTCGACATCAGTGAATTCGGGGCGTTCACGGGCAGCCCCCAGCGCGGCGCTCCTGGCTTCGAGGTGCGCCTTCAGGCCGGCCGTTTTTTCCCTGTGCCTGTTGGTGCTGACCTTGAGCAGGGGAGGTAGAGGCTTGCCGTGATAACCGCTGCGGCCGCCCGCTCCAATCTCGCCGTCCACACTGTTGAAGAAGGCATAGAGCTGGTAGTATTCCTTCTGGGAGATCGGATCGTACTTGTGATCGTGGCACTGGGCACAGCCCACCGTGAGTCCGAGGAAGACCTGACCGGTGGTGTTGGCGCGGTCTATGGCGTAGGTAACGTAGAACTCGTCTGGATCCGCGCCCCCTTCCTCATTGAAGGTGACACAGCGGTTGAACCCGGAGGCTACCCGCGTGATGTCGCTTGCATCTGGCAGAAGATCGCCGGCCATGTTCTCGAGGATAAAGCGGTCAAAGGGCTTGTTCTGGTTAAAGGAGTCGATCACGTAGTCCCGGTAGAGCCACATGTCCCTTTCCGAGTCGGCATGATAGCCGTTTGTGTCTCCATACCTGGCGAGGTCGAGCCAATCCTGGGCCATGCGTTCGCCGTAGTGCGGGGAGTCGATCATGGTTGCGACGAGGCGTGCGTAATCCTCCTCGTTGGTGCCGCCGGAATGTTTCGTGAGTTCGCCGAGAGTCGGGGGGAGTCCACGAAGGTCCAGCGAGATGCGGCGTATGAGCGAGCGGCGGTTTGCCTGCGGAGAAGGCTTCATGTTCCGCTTCTCGAGGCCTGCGAGGATGAAGTGATCGATGGCGTTGCGGGGCCATTCCCGGTCTCTGACCGGAGGGAGGGGTGGCTTGGTTGCCGGGACGAAGGCCCAGTGCTGCTCGTAGGTTGCACCCGCCTCAACCCAGTCGGAGAGGGTGGTCTTGTCCGACTCGCTGAGCCGCTTGCGAAAGTCCGGGGGAGGCATCATTTCGTCCGGGTCGTCGGAGAGGATGCGGTGAATGAGTTCACTTTCCTCCAGGTTCCCGGGAACGATGGCCCGTGCTCCCGAATTCAGTTCTCCCACGGCCACCTCCCTGAGGTCGAAGCGGAGTCCGCGTTTGCGGGTCTTGGAGTCGGGGCCGTGGCATGCGTAGCAGTGGTCCGCAAGGAGGGGTTGTATATCCCTGCTGAAGTTGGGCTCGCCCGCCGTGGCGGCAAGCAGCAGGAATTCAAAGGCGAGGGGCAGGAGCAGTCCTGTGCGGAGCACAAACATGCAGGAGGCTATCGCGCGCGCCTGCTGTTGAAAGGGAAAAGCGGGGTTGGATCAGGACCATCCCGGCCAGGTGCCCTGAGGTGTAACACAGGCCTTCAAATCCAGAAGGACTGTGTGAGCCTGTTTGCTCTCGGTCCGGGACATGGTCTGCTCCCTTTCTGGGAAGGGAGGGACAGTGGGGCGGCATGGAATTGAGGGCGTGTGAGAAGAGCGCCGTTCAAGTTGGGGACAGAGCAATGCGGCATCTTGCGTGTGGTGCGCGAGGGTTCAAACGAATGTCGACCGGAAGATCTGTAACGCGGTGGAATACAATGGTCTTGCTTATCACGCCGCGGAGAGTATCCTCAATCCTGCGGGTGATCTGGCTGCCGGTAAATGAATGCGGATGAATGATCCGGTCTCGATTCCGGCCTCTCGACGAGAAAAAGGTTCCAAGCCCCAAAGACCCTCCTCAAGCGGGATTTAACAAGGCTCCACTAAGGCAGCTGTCCCGCCTCCCATACGAACATGAATCCAACCTCGTTTGAGGCGCTACCTCTTTCGGCGCCGATCCAGCGGGCTCTTCGTGAGCGCAGCTATGAAGCCCTCACGCCGATCCAGGCCAGCGCTATTCCGCCTCTGCTCGAGGGAAGGGACTTGCTGGGGTGCGCACAAACCGGGACAGGAAAGACCGCGGCATTCTCGTTGCCCATTCTGAACGTCCTCTGCGAAGACCCTCAGAACATCCGGCCGCGGACCGCCCGGGTTCTCGTGCTGACCCCCACCCGGGAGCTCGCCAATCAGGTGGGAGACAGCTTGCGGACTTATGGCAGGCACCTGGATATCTATCATGCCTTGGTCTATGGCGGGGTGGGACAGGGTCCCCAGGTCAGCGCCATGCGTCGAGGCGTGGACATTCTCGTGGCATGTCCCGGCCGTCTGCTGGACCTTGTCGAACAGGGTCATGTTGACCTTTCCGATGTCGAATTCTTCGTCCTCGACGAGGTGGACCGGATGCTGGACATGGGCTTTCAGAAAGATGTGACCCGGATCGTTGGTCTGCTGCCGCAGGATCGGCAGTCCCTTTTCTTCTCCGCCACTCTTTCCAAGCCCATCGTGAATCTTGCCCGCACTATCCTGCACGACCCGGTCACGATTACCATTGAGCCGGAGAAGACGACCGCGGAGGATGTTCGCCAGGAAATCTGCTTTGTCGACCGTGAGAACAAGCGTTCGTTGCTTGTTCAACGGCTGGGAGAGCAGCAGGAGGGAGAGAAGACGATAGTCTTCTCGCGGACCAAGCATGGATCGGATAAGTTGTCCCGGCACCTGAACAAGGCCGGGATCAAGGCGGAGGCAATCCACGGAAATCGCTCCCAGGCGCAGCGGGACCGGACCCTGAGGCGGTTTCGCGAGGGCAGCCTGCCTGTGTTGGTAGCAACGGATGTGGCGGCCCGGGGAGTGGATGTGAAGGATGTCACCCTGGTCGTTAATTTTGATCTTCCCAACGAGCCGGAAGCCTACGTGCACCGGATTGGACGGACGGGCCGGGCTGGAGCAGAGGGGGAAGCTGTTTCCTTCTGCTCTCCCGAAGAGCGTGAGTTCCTGCGTGATATTGAAAAGCTGATTCGCCAGACGATCCCGGTGCGGGATGATCACGATTGGCACCTGCCTGCCCTCGCAGAACGCCACGCCAAGGGGCGGGCAGCAGGGGGGAAGCGCGGAGGTCAGAGGAAATCCTCCCGTGGGAATCGGCGTCCGCAGAACCGTAATCGAGGTCGGCGACGAAGTCGCTCCCGGCGCCCGGCCAAGGCCTGAGGGAGGCCCATGCGCAGTGATTCCACGGCAGGATGACGTTCAGTTCGCGGGCCGCGGAATTCCTCGCCAAGCGCGAAGCTTTATTCCACGCTTTACGGGTGCTGCGCGTGGTTGTCACCATCCTGGTCCTCGGATCAGTGCCTCCGGCCTCCTTTGCTGAACAGAAGCCTAATGTCCTCTTCATTGCGGTTGATGATCTGAATGACTGGGTAGGCTGCCTTGGGGGGCATCCGCAGGCGAGGACCCCGCATATTGACGCCCTTGCGAAGCAGGGTGTGCTCTTTCAGCAGGCGCACTGTGCCGCGCCGCTGTGCAGTCCGTCCCGGACCGCCGTGATGACGGGTCTGAGGCCATCGACGACCGGGATCTATGGGAATCTCACCTGGTTTCGAGACCTTGCACCCTACCGGGACTGGGTCACTCTTCCCCAGTATTTCCGCAAGAATGGCTACGTGGTGTGGGGAGGAGGGAAGCTCTACCATAAACCTCACGGAAAGTTTTCTGATCCTGCATCGTGGGACGAGCAGTACAGCACGCGCATGGGGACCCCGCGTCCGCCTGCGGACAGGCGTTATCTTCACGGGTTAAAGGAGAGTTTCTCCAACGAGATTCTTGCCCGCCTGATCGACTGGTCGCGTCTTGACCAGCCGATTCAGGAGACAGCGGACTGGAAGACGGCGGATGGTGCGGCTCGCTTCCTGAGGCAGGATCACCGGAAACCCTTTTTCCTTGGATGTGGTATCTACCTGCCGCATCTGCCGTGGTACCTGCCCCGGGAGTATTTTGAGATGCATCCCCTCGATGAGATCCACCTGCCCCTGCACAGGTCCGATGATTTTAAGGATATTCCGGAAACGGGACAGCGCATGGCAGGCCAAGCCGGGGAGATTGTCCGTAACAGTGGAAAATGGAAGGAGGCGGTGCAGGGGTGTCTGGCAGCCGGATCCTTTGCCGATGCCTGCGTTGGACATGTTCTGCAGGCTCTGGAGAAAAGCCGGTATGCCGCCAATACCATCGTGGTTCTTTGGGGAGATCACGGTTATGACATTGGTGAAAAGAAATTCGCCAAGTCCGCCCTCTGGGAGCAGAGCACCCGGACACCCCTGATTATTCATGTCCCGAGCAGACTCGGAGGCAACCCCGAGGCTGTCTCATGCAGGCGCCCGGTGAGTCTCCTGGATCTCTATCCGACCCTGCTGGATCTCTGTGGATTGCCACCGAATCCGAAGGTCGAGGGTCGTAGCATAGCCCCCCTTGTAAGGCAGCCGGACATCGACTGGCCTTATCCTGCGGTGATTACCCATTCGCCCCGCTGGCTTGGTCCGAACCATGCCGTGCGCTCCGAGCGCTTTCACTATATTCACTACGGGAGGGGCGGAGAGGAGCTCTATGACGTGTCCAGCGACCCGAACCAGTGGCAGAATCTTGCCAACGACCCGGATTACGTCACTACCAAGGTGGGACTAAGGAAGTGGCTTCCCGCAAGCAATGCTCCTCATTTCCGCTCCAACTGAGGTGGGAATCAGGTTGCCATTTGACTGCTTGAGTCCTCGTCCTAAGCTCCGGTCATGAGGCCGTTGACCCGCTTGATATCAATCGGGGTGTTTTTCATTCTGTCGGGTCTTGTCACGGCCCGGGCCGCAGACGGAATTGGCCTGGACCAACTGGAGAAGTTGGCAGACGAGTCGAAGGCACGCCTCCAGGCGGGTCCCGCACGCTGGACCATGCGGGCGACGACTGCCACCGGCGCACGGTTCGGGTTGCGAATCGTGAGTGCCCCGCCGGAGTTCGAGGTGCGCATTCTTCTCAAGCCGGATTCGAACCGGCCGGAACCCTTTGCGCGTGTCGTGGCGCGGGGCGGGAAGTGGGCGGTCGAGGAGTTCGGGGGGTTGAAGGGAATCTACCGGCCCTGGGAAGCTCCCTTTTCGCATGAAGTGGTGGCTCTCCTGCTGAGCGAAGCGTGGCCTCCCCCGTATGTGCGGAGCGATGAGCACGTGTTGAAGGAAAAGGTTGGAGACACCATGGTGGTGAGGGCCCCGCTTTCCGCTGGCCAGCGGGGCCTGGCAGAATCCTTTTTGCGGGAGGCGGCCGAGATGCGGGTGCAGCCCGCACCGGGCAGCGAACTTGCCCGTAACCTCGGGGCGATCAGAACCCGGCTGGAGGAGGGCAACCAATTGCGCGTCGATCTCAAGACAGGTCTGATGGAGCGCCTCGTCCTGGGCAATATCGAATTGGAATACGGGCGGGTGGAGTGGTTGAGCGAACGGCCTGAGATTCCCAATTTGAACGAATACCCGGATTTCAGTGCCTCCCTCCCTGCTGATCGCGATGGGCTCATCATGATCGGACGCGCGGGCAGTTGGCAGCCGGGCTATCCCGAAATGGACTCGGGTGGTCAGGTTCTCAATATCGATACCGGGAAAGTGACCCGCATTCCCTTCAAAGGCATGTCGTGCATGCCGGGGTGCTTCTCAGATCAGCGCACAAAGGTGGTAGTCACTGCAAGGGAGCGCGATGGATCCGGAGTGGGGCTTTACCTTGTCGATCTGCGCAAGGGGGAGCAGATGAGGCTTGGAGGGAGCGCTTTCGAGGGGGGGCTCTGCGAATACCCGGTTCTCTCGCCGGATGGAAGGATGCTGGCGGTGACCTTTTCGAAGCGGCGGTTCAACCGGCAGATTCACCTGCTGACTCCCGAGCATGAGGACCCCCAGCCGGTTGGGGGAGCGCACGATATCCGGAGTTTGTCGTGGCTTGGTGATGGCAGCGGACTGATCGGACTGGTCGGGGAGGGAGCCGGTTGGAACATTGTTCGTTTTGATCTCAGGGGGGAAGCACTCGTGCTCCGCAGGAACGTGGGAAACTTCGCCCAGGTTGCGGGGAAGGAGGGCGAGCTCATCCTGTTTCAGGACCGTGACGGCCTCTGCTACATCAGTGACCTGAAAGGCACGGTGACCCGGAAGGTCGGAGACGGATTGCGCGGCCTTGCTTCCCCGGCAGTCAGCCCGGAGGGGACGCACGTGATCATGCTGGCGCGTGATGAGAAGAAGCAGACCTGGCCGGTGGTCGTGGAGCTGACGAGCGGAAAACGCTTTCCGCTCAAGGTGGACCGGGGGCGCTGGTTGCTGCCGGCGTGGAGGTGAGGGTGGCCGACGAGGCAGGGCGCACGATCAGGCCAGCACAGGCCAGACCGGCTTGCCGCTCGAAATGGGAACGGGGCGGTCCTGAAGATCGTGGATGAAGGCTTCAGGATCGATGCCGAGGAGCCGGTAGATGGTGGCGGTTAGATCCTCGGGAGTGACCGGGTTCTCCTCGGGTGCGCTGGCGGTCTTATCTGACTTGCCGTAGATGAAGCCCTTCTTGACTCCACCGCCGGCAAGGAGAACGGAATAGCACTTCGGCCAATGGTCACGGCTCTTGTTCTTGTTGATTTTTGGCGTGCGCCCGAATTCTCCCATCCAGATCACGAGGGTCTCGTCCAGCATGCCTCGCTGGTCGAGGTCCTCGAGAAGAGTGGGGAGCGTCTGGTCAGTAATGGGCAGGTGGTATCCCTCGACGATTGGATACATGCGGGTGTTGTCGAACCCGTGAGTGTCCCAGCCGCCCTCGTTGATGCGACGTCCTCCGATACTGCTGGCGAAGTAAACGGTGGTGAACTTGACTCCGCTTTCGGCCAGCCGGCGCGCGAGCAGGCAGCCCTGGCCGTAGGTGGTACGGCCATAGCGGTCCCGCAGCCAGGCTGGCTCCTGGCTCAGGTCAAAGGCATTGCGGGCGCGCTCGGAATTGAGCATGCGCAGTGCGCGTTCGTAGTAATGGTCCATTCCGCGCGCCTCGGCGGAACGGTCGAGGAGCCTTGATTGCTGGTCGATGATCTTCTGGAGTCCGCGCCGGTGATGCAGGCGGTCGATGTCCAGCCCGTGTGGAAGACTGAGTTCCGGAAGGCGGAAATCGGGAGAGTTTGGATCGCGGGGGATGAAGAGGGGGTCGTGCTTCTTCCCCAGAAAGCTGGCGTGCTGGCCCGGGGTTTTTGATCCATCGGCTACCACGTGGGGATAGCTCACGAAGGTAGGTAGTTCGTTTACGGTGCCGGGGGCGAGATGGTCGACCACCGACCCATAGGCGGGGTAGAGATCGGGAAGATCCCGCAGGCGTTGGTCGTCACTCGGCGGGCGGTGCCCCGTGAGGGCGTAGTAGCCGGCCGAGTTGTGGTTGTTCATCGTATGGTGGAGCGTGCGGATGACGGTGCAGCGGTCCATCCACTTGGCGAGGCGGGGGAGGTGCTCACAGATCTCGATGTCCGGATTGCTGGTGCGGATCTGTTTGTGCGGGCTGCGATACTCCGAAGGCGCGTCCGGCTTCATGTCCAGGATATCGATCTGGCTCGGGCCACCCCATTGGAACAGAAAGATGACCTGGCGGGCACGCGGGGCCACGGGGATTCCGCCACCCTTCTCCTGCTTTTCGGCGGCCTGCAGGAGCCGGGGCATGGTCAGTCCGAGGAGGCCCATTCCACCGGCCTTGATCATGGTCCGGCGGGAGGAGTCGAGGGAGCGGAAGCTGGAGCAGGAGGAGTTGATTGCGGGAAGGAGGTTGTTTGGCGGGCGCGCGTGGCGCTCACCGGGAATGAGCCGTCAGTGTCGGAACATGAATTCCTTGGAATTGATGAGAGCCCAGGTGATGTCCTGGAGGGCCTCACGCTTGGCCCGTCCCGATTTGCCCGCGAGGTGAGCGAGGAGGGCTTCCTGCTCGCGGGTGGAGGGGGCACGGGTGATGGTGGTCCAGTAGAGAGCGGCAAGGAGTTCCTTGTCGCCCTGGCCGCTGGCGAGCAGCTTGTCGAGGCGGTTGCCCTTGGCTTTCAGGAGAGAGGAGAGAGTTTCACCACTGGTCATCTCGAAGACCTGGGCGAGGGAGGTCTCGTTGAGCCGCTCAGCATCAGAATTCAAAAGCCGGGGTGGTTTGCCGAAGAGGCGCAGGAACCGGTCGTCATTGTGTGGATTCTTGTCAAGGAAGGGACCCTTGATCCCGGGCAGGGCCACGGCGCGTTTCACATTCTTGTACTGCTTGAAGTCACCGGGGCGGTCGAGCGTGGTGTGCACAGCATCAAGGAGGACCTCGGCAGGAAGGCGTGGCATGGCAGCCCGGGCATAGTTGATGTTATCCTCCGCATTGGTGGAATTGCTTTCGGTGGAGAGCTGATAACTTCGGGAACTTGCGATGCGCCGAATGAGGTGGCGCAGGTCATGCCCGTGTTCGGCGAAGTCCCCGGCGAGGGCGGCAAGGAGATCCGGGTGGCTGGCTGGGTTGGTAGGGCGGAAGTCGTCGACGGGGTCGACCAGTCCGCGACCCATCATGTGAGCCCAGATGCGGTTGGCCTGAACACTGGCAAAGAGGGAATTGTCCCGGGAGGTGATCCACTCAGCGAGTTGCTCGAAGCGGTCGCGCTTCTCGTCCAGGGGGGCCGTCTCGGCGCCGAGGAGCCGTGGTGAGGGTGCCTTCTTGGTGCGGGGGTCCTTGAACTTGCGTTCCCCGACGAATTGAACCTCCTGTTCCCCGACAAACTGGTTCTTGTCATAACCGTCGCGGCGCTTGTTCTCGATGATCTTGTAGTCGATTCCGTCGAAGAGTGCCGCGAACTGATAGTATTCGTCCTGGGTCCACCGGTCGAAGGGGTGGTTGTGGCACTTGGCGCAGCGCAGGCGGGCTCCGAGGAAGAGTTGAGCGGTGGCCTCTGAGCGATCGGTCGGATTGCGGAGAGCGCGATAGTAATTGGCTGCGGGATTCTTGTATGTGCTGCCTCGCGCGGTGAGGAGTTCGCGGGTGAACTGGTCGAGGCCTTTCCCCCCGGCGATGCTCTCGCGCATCCAGGCGTGAAACTTTTCGACGCCCTTGTGGTCGAGAACCTTCTCCTCGTTGCGAAGAAGGTCAGACCACTTGAGGGCCCAGAATTCTGCATACTCGGGGCGTTGCAGGAGGTGGTCGACGAGTTTGGCCCTCTTGTTCCCGGAGGGATCCTCGACAAAGCTGCGGGCTTCCCCGGCGCTTGGAAGGGTCCCGATGATGTCGAGATAGGCCCGGCGGACGAAGGTCGCGTCATCACATTGCCCCGACGGGTTCATGCGCAGGCGGCGAAGCTTGGCGAAGATGTGCTCGTCAATGTAGTTGGAAGGGCGGGGATTGCTCCAGGTGAAGTCTGGACGCTCAGGGACGAGGGCGAGCCGGGCGGAGACGCGATGGTCGAGGTAGCGGACGAGCACGGTGGTTTCGCCCGGTTTGAGAAAGGTCAGGCGCCCTCCCTCTTCCACGTTGGCAACCAGGTTGGAGAGGGTGTAGACGGCCCAGTAACTGACATCGCGTTTCGTACCGTCAGCGAACTGGGCTTCAACCTTGAGCTGGACGGAGCGCTGCGGTTCGCTCAGTGTGAGGGTTTCCGGGGTAACGGTCAGGGATTGCAGCCCCGGGGCCTGTTCCTGATCGTCGGTGGCTCCCTGTTTGATCCAGCGGTGGATGAGGGCGTATTCCGGTGAGTCACGGGCGAACCGTTTCTTGCCCTTGTGCTCCATTTCAAGGGTTGGCTTTCGCAGGACCCAGCTGGCGGCAGGGCTCCCCCTGTTGACCCGCCTGTCGCCGTCGAGCAACGCCTCGTGGTCCTTGGAAGGGTTCTCGCCCCAGAGGGAGAGCTTGAAGTTGCCCCGCCCGTCACGGTGGCCGTGGCAGCCGCCGGTATTACATCCGGCACGGGAGAGGGCTGGCATGACTTCGTTGCGGAAGGAGACCGCTGTTTCCCCGGCCGGGGACCCGGCCGCCAGAGGCAGGAGCAAGAGTATCCCGGTCCACCAGCAGGTCCGAGAGCAATTCCTCATCTTGTTGGAAGATCAAGCGGTCGGCGGTGAGATTCAAGTTTCAAGTGTCCGGGTGTTGCGGCCGTGGCGGGAGGGATTCTATCTGGAGGAGCTGCAGCGGGTTCGCCCGTCCGGTGAGGCCGTGACGCAGATGATGCTGAGCAAAGAGCTCGAGCGGGGTGAGGAGCAGGAAGGCGCCCGTGTCTCTGGACAGGGGAATGCCTGCAGGACCACTGCAGTGGAGCTGACAAGGGTCTCAGCGTGCGATCTCCGGTCGCGGCAGGTAATCGAGCGGATGGAGAAGTTCTGGTTGCATCGTGGCGACGGATCGCTTCGTATCGGCAACACACTTATCTAGCCATGTTGTTTTCGACTATTTTCAGGATATCTGCGGTCGGCTCCCTGCTGACCGGAAGCGCCCTCGCCCAGCTCTGGACCGACCCCAAGGATGCCAAGCTTCCACCCGATTTCGAGGTCCAGGGCGAGTATGCCGGAAAGGGAATGGGTGCGCAGGTGATCGCGCTGGGCAAGGGGAAGTTTCATGCCGTGATCTATCCGGGTGGATTGCCTGGTGCCGGATGGGATGGGGAGAACAAGATCCTGCTCGATGGTTCCCTGGAAAAGGGAAAGGGGGTCTTTCACCCTGCGAAGGGAAATAAGAAATACATGGCCGGGGCGGCTGCGGAATTCAGTGCGACCCGGAGCTTTCCGCCCAAGGGACACAAGCCCTACAACGGGGTTATCTCGCAGGGGGTGTTCTCAGGCAAGACGGACAAGGGTGCGGGGTTTGCACTGCAGCGTACGATTCGCAAGTCGCCTTCGCTGGGCGTGAAACCCCCGGAAGGAGCGATAGTCCTCTTTGACGGGAGCGGGGAAAGCATGAAGAACTGGGCGGGAGGGCGCTTCGACGAGAAGACCGGACTGCTCAATACGGATGGTAAGGATATCCGGACGAGGCAGAAGTTTCTCAACTATGTGATGCACGTGGAGTTCATGCTGCCTTTCAAGCCCGATGCGCGGAGTCAGGGCCGGGGAAACAGCGGCTTCTACCAGGTGGACATGTATGAGATGCAGATTCTCGACTCCTTTGGGCTGATGGGCCTCAACAACGAATGTGGCGGGATCTACCAGAAGGCCGATTCAAAGGTGAACATGTGCCTCCCGCCCCTGCAGTGGCAGGCCTACGATGTCGACTTCAGTTCGGCGGTGATGAAAGACGGGAAAAAGTTGAAGAATGCCGTCCTGACCGCTCAGCTCAACGGCGTCACGATCCACGACAAACTCGAGATCAACGGCAAGACCGGGGGCTCCCGCAATGAGCCGGAGGGAACTCCGGGGGTGATCAAGCTCCAGGGGCATGGCAATCCGTTGCAGTTCCGCAACGTCTGGATCCTGCCCAAGGAATAGCGGGGGAGAATGCCGGATTTCGCGGGCGTTCTCTTTCTGGGGCCGTCAGGGGTTTCATGGCTGTAGGACCCAGGGTCGTGCAGCGGGGATGGAGCTTGTCGGGCGGGGGAGAGGTTGCCCTCACCCCCGGGGAAGAATGTAGTGGAGCGCTGTGGCCGATTACGTATGGTCGAGCGAATCCCGCGGTATGAGCACAGCATCCCACAAGCCCCTGGTTCTTCTTTTCGGTGTTCTGCTTTTTCCGTCCGGAGGGCGGGGGGCAGAGAGCATCAGTTCCGGAGATCTGCAGTTTTTCGAGAACAGGATTCGCCCTCTTTTGGCGGACCACTGCTACAAGTGTCATGCAGAGACGTCCAAGAAGATCAAGGGAGGTCTTCTGCTCGACCGCAAGGCGGGCTGGGTAAGGGGCGGGGAGAGTGGGCAGGTCATCGTGCCTGGGAAGCCGGAGGAGAGTCTTCTTTTCAAGATGGCGGAGCGTGATCCGGATTACGACCCGATGCCGCCGAAGACCGCGCTCAGCAGGGAGCAGGTGGAAGACCTGCGGGAGTGGATTGCACGGGGGGCGCCGGACCCCCGGAGCGAAGCGGTCGGGGAAACGATCAAGGCCGATGATGAGTTCAACCTGGCGGAACGGAGAAAGTGGTGGTCCCTGCAGCCGGTGGCGGAGGTGGCCGTGCCCGCGGTCAAGGCAACGGACTGGCCAGCGAATGAAGTGGATCAGTTTATCCTGGCGGAGCTGGAAGAGCGGGATTGGAGGCCTGCCCCGCCTGCGCGGAAGGAGCATCTGCTGCGTCGTGTATCTCTGGTTCTGACCGGTCTGGCCCCGACCGAGGCCGAGCTCGGGGACTTCCTCTCGGATGAATCGGAGGGAGCCTACGCGAAGGTGGTCGACCGCCTTCTCGCCTCGCCCCGCTTTGGCGAACGCTGGGCCCGGCACTGGATGGACGTCATCCGCTTTGCGGAAACCAAGGCCTTCGAGGCCGATTACACGATGCCATATGTCGATCGCTATCGCGACTACCTGATCCGGGCCTTTAATGAGGACGTGGGCTACGACCAGTTCGTGATGGAGGCCCTGGCGGGGGATCGGCTGAAAAATCCGCGCCTGAACAGGGAGACGGGAACCAACGAGTCTGTGGCCGGACCGGGGTTTCTCTACCTGACCGACGGCCAGCACGGGCCGCCCGATATTCACAGTGATGAAGCTCGTGTCTTCGAGAGCATGATCAAGGTGTGTGGAGTGGCATTCCAAGGGCTGACCATCAACTGCGCCAAGTGTCACGATCACAAGTTTGATGCGATCACCGCGGCGGACTACTACTCGTTTTACGGAATGCTGCGCAGTTCGCGCCTCCATTATGCCAATGTAGCCGCCCCGAAGAAGAAGGCGGAGGTCAGGGAGCGCCTGGAGGCAGCAAAGCAGGATCTGATGCACGCGATCTTCGAGGTCGTGGAGAGGGAGGCGCAGCAGCTTGGCAGGGTCTTTGCGGTGATCGGGGAGTTCGAGAAAGGGGTGCCCTTCGAGATTCTGCAGCAGAAGCTGAACCTTCCCTTGAAGAAGGGTGAGAAGCAGGAGGCTCGTCTGGAGGCCTTCGTAAGGGAGTGTGAGGGAGAGCTCCGGAAGACCGCCGGCAAGGACGGGGTGGAAGCCGACCTGGTGCTGAAATGGTTCCGTTGGAAGCACGATCGAAATCCGGTTCCCGAGCTGGCCGGACTCAAGGCGGTGGTGGAGGGAAGGGCTCCGGCCGAGGTGGAGGCTCTGGCGGCGCGCGTGGAGTCCTCGAACGAGAAATACCAGTTCGGGCTCCAGCCGGATGCGTTCGGGGAGTGGATTGCCAGCGGTCCGGGATTCGAGTCGGCGAGTGCCGACGGTTTCCTGCCCGCCCTCAGTGGGGATCGTGCGATCCGGGCGAGTATCGGAACGGGGGCCGCGACCGGCATGCTGTCGTCGCGTCTTGATGGAGTGTTGCGTTCCCCGGACTTTATTCTCGATGGACCGGTGGAGCTCTGGGTGCGGGGTCGCCACGCGATGGTGCGCCTCGTTGTCCGCAACTACGAACTGACCGGGAGAGGTCCCACTACCAGCCGCCTACGGGTGGCAGTGAACTCTGATACCTGGAAGAAGATCAGCTTTGGAACTCACCTCTGGGAGGGAGAGCCTGCATTCCTGGAGATCCAGCACCAGGGCAATGGGATGGAATGCCTGAGCCGTAACGGGAGGCCACCCGTCCCTGCGGAAGACGCCTGGGTTGCGGTGGCGGCCGGCCGGCTCCCTCAGGCGAACACGCTCTGGATCCGGGCCGCACGGTCGGAGGACGGCCCGAAGGCGGCGGCGCTGACCATTGCGGAGGCTGCCCGGTTGGCCCGGCAGCGGAAAGGACTGGGGGCGGAGCAGCGCCTCGTTCTCGGGGCGCTCCTGCAGACCGGGTTGATGCATCCCGACCTGGCCAAGTTCCCGGGAATCCGGAAAAAGGTCGAGGAGTTCAGGAGTATTGCGGCAGAGCTTCCGGAGCCGGTCTACGTGCGCAGCGTGGTGGACGGCGTGCCCACTGATCAGCCGGTCTATGTGCGTGGCGACCACAAGAATATCAGCAAGCAGTCCAATCCCCGGCACTTTCTGGATGGCCTTGGTGGGGCGGCTCTCGAGGATGGCGGGAGTGGGCGCCTCGACTGGGCCCGGCGGGTTGCCAGCCCGGAAAATCCGCTTACGGCCCGCGTGCGGGTCAACCGAGTCTGGGCGAGGGTGTTCGGGCGTGGGCTTCTCGACTCGGTGGATGACTTCGGGGAAATGGGTGGCACACCCAGTCACCCGGAGTTGCTCGATTTCCTTGCTCGCAGTTTTGTGGAGAATGGCTGGTCCACCAAGAAGCTCCTCCGGCAACTGGTCCTGACGCGTGCCTTCCAGATGAGTTCGACTCCGGGACGGGGGATGCGTACGGCCGATCCGGAGAACCTCTATCTTCAGCATATGCCGCTGCGACGCATGGATGCGGAGTCGATTCGAGATCACATCCTGGCCTGCAGCGGGGAATTGAGGCGGGAGGAGATGTATGGTCCGAGTATCGCGGTGAATATCGACGATCAGCCCAACAGCCGGGCCAAGCCGAGGAGTGGTCCGTTGAACGGGAATGGTCGCCGCTCTGTCTATCTGGAAACCCGGCGAAACTTCCTGTC
This sequence comes from uncultured Roseibacillus sp., assembly GCA_963935445.1. Classification (GTDB taxonomy): domain Bacteria; phylum Verrucomicrobiota; class Verrucomicrobiia; order Verrucomicrobiales; family Akkermansiaceae; genus Roseibacillus_B. The sequence continues at coordinate 3,258 of CAWWCX010000018.1, read as the reverse complement.
TTCCTTTCTGCGGGTCTTTGACCTGCCTAATGCCACGGAGCCGACCGGCCAGCGTAATGTCACCAACGTGCCTGCGCAGTCCCTGGCACTGCTCAATGATGCGTTCGTGCACGAGCAGGCGCAGGCCTGGGCCAGACGGGTGATGAAGGCGGGAGGGACGTTGGATGAGCAGTTGAAGCAGGTGCATCGCCAGGCCTTTGGCCGGGAAGCCACCGAAGCGGAACTGACGTGGGGGCGCAAGGTGCTCAAGGAACTGGGCGGCGCCTCCGAGGAAGCCTGGAAAAGTCTCTGCCACCTCATGATCAACCGAAAGGAGTTTATCTATGTCTTCTAGTAATCCTCCCGAGTACGCACCTCCGCTCACCCGGAGGTATTTCATGAACCGGGGTGCGATGGGCTTTGGGAGTCTGGCCCTCGCGGATCTCATGCAGAGTGAGGCAGGAGCCACGCCCTGGGCTCCCAAGCCGACTCACTTCGCGCCGAGGGCGAAGAGTGTCATCTTTCTCTACATGGATGGAGGGGTCTCGCAGGTGGACAGCTTTGATCCCAAGCCCCGGCTTGCCGCAGAGAACGGGCAGAAACCGAAGTTCAAGGTGGATGCCACCGTCTTCAATAATAATGGGAACATTCTCAAGAGTCCCTGGGAATTCAAACAATACGGCGAGAGCGGTATTCCGGTCAGTGATCTCTTTCCCCACATCGCGTCCAACGCGGATGACCTGGCGGTGATTCGTTCCATGACGGCGTTTTCTCCGAATCATCCGAATGCCAACTACGCCCTGCACAGTGGGCACATTCTCTCCGGGCGTCCGAGCATGGGAGCCTGGGCATCCTACGGTCTTGGAACGGAGTCCGAAGATCTTCCCAGTTATGTCGTGATCCACGGCGGGCAGGTGCCGTCGGGGGGAATGCAGATGTTTGGAAGCGGTTTTCTTCCTGCCACGCACCAGCCCTCGACCTTCGCGACGGGAAGCCCGGTTCTGGCGAACATCATACCTCGTGAGAAGGAGCTCTCCTATCAACGCAGGAAGCTGCAGCTCCTGGGTGAAATCGATGGTTCGCTGGCCAGTGAGCATGAGCACGCCGAGGAGATCCACTCTGCTATCCTGAATTACGAAATGGCGGCCAAGATGCAGATGGCGGTCCCGGGCGTGGCTGATGTTTCGAAGGAGTCCGCGGCCACCAAGAAGGCCTATGGTCTGGAGGCGCGCTACAAGAATACGCGTATCTATGGAGCCCAGTGTCTGATGGCGCGGCGTCTGGTCGAGCGGGGGGTGCGTTTCGTTGAATTGACGATCAATCCGGGGAATGGAGACCGCTGGGACCAGCACGGCGGCCTCAAGGATGGGCACACCAAGAATGCCCTTGCGGTGGACCAGCCGATTGGAGCCCTGATCAAGGATCTCAAGGGGCGTGGACTTCTGGATTCCACCCTCCTCGTGTTCTCCGGTGAGTTTGGGCGGACGCCCTTCGCGCAGGGGCGCGATGGCCGGGACCACAACCCGCAGGGCTTCAGCCTCTGGATGGCGGGGGGCGGCATCCGGGGAGGCACGATTTATGGTGCCACGGACGAATACGGCTACCGCGTGGTGGAAAACAAGCTCACGGTCCACGACCTGCATGCCAACATGCTTCATTGTCTTGGGATGAATCACACCCAGCTGACCTATCGCTATGGCGGCCGTGATGTGCGCCTGACGGACGTGCACGGGGAAATCGTGCCGGAGATCCTGGCCTAGAAGGGGGCTTGTCCGCCATTTGCCACTGGTGCCGGAAGGGGATCTGCCTGACGATCCGGGCCCGATGGCTGAGCGATTTCAAAGATTTTTGCCGATGGTGGTCCGGGTTGTGACCCTGTGTGTGACCTTGGCGTGCGGAGCAGGAGCCTGCCTGGCGGGGGCCAGGCCCAACATTCTCTTCATCCTGATTGATGACATGGGATGGATGGACCTGGGTTGCCAAGGTAACCGGCACGTCCGGACGCCCAATATCGACAGGTTGGCGGAGGAGGGTCTTCGCTTTACGGATGCTTATGCGCCGGCGCCGGTGTGTTCGCCCACGAGGGCGGCCCTGATGACGGGATACTCCCCGGCACGGTTGGCAATCACGAACCACCTTCCGCACCAGGATCGCTTTACACCGGAAAAGTCGAAGTTGCTCCCGGCTGAGATGCGCGATCACCTTCCGCTCGACTATACGACGATCGCGGAACGGCTCAAGCTGGAGGCGGGATATGCCACCGCCTTCATTGGCAAGTGGCACATCTACTCCGGGAAGGATAACCAGTATGCAGCTCACCACCAGGGCTTCGACATCAATATTGGTGGATGCTCCTATGGAGGGCCGCCCACTTTTTTTGATCCCTACCGGATCCCCTTTCTGGAGGACCGGAGAAAGGGGGAGTATCTCCCGGACCGTCTGGCGGACGAGACGATCACGTTCATGCGCCAGCAGGTGGAGTCAAAGAAGCCATTTTACGTGGCCCTGTGGAATTATACGGTGCACTGGCCGATGGAAGCGCCGGAAGAGTTCGTGGCAAAGTGGGCGAACAAGCCGAAGGTTGGCTACAATCACAAGGTCTACCCCGCCATGCTCGAGACCATGGACCTCGCCATTGCCCGGGTGCTGGCGGAATTAAAGGCTCTCGAGATCGAGGAAGAGACCTTCGTGGTCTTCACGTCCGACAACGGGCCCTTCGGGGGAGTGGGGGATGCCCGGCCCCTGCGCGGGGACAAGGGACATCTCTATGAGGGCGGAATCCGTGTGCCGCTCATCGTGCGCTGGCCCGGAAAGGTCGCGGCAGGCGGGGTGAGCGGGGAACCCGTCATCCTGACGGACTTCTACCCCACTCTCCTGGAAGTGGCCGGATTGAAACCAAGGAAAGGCTACCCTGGCGATGGCGAAAGCCTGCTTCCTTTCATGAAAGGGGAGGGGAAACTGAAGCGCGAAGCAATCTTCTGGCACTATCCGAACTTCGCCTTCCACAGGGACAACCGGCTCGGCAGCGCGATCCGGATGGGCGATTACAAGTTGCTGGAATTCTTCGAGGATGATGCGGTGGAATTATACAACCTGCGTAAGGACCTGGGAGAACGGAGCAACCTGGCCGGCGAGGAACCGGACCGGGCCATTGCAATGAGAAAGCGGCTGCATCGCTGGCGGCAGGAAAGCGGCGCGAAAATGCCGCGTCCGCGGAAGTAGCGGGAGCCTTCAGGGGCTGTCTCTTATACACATCTCCGAGCCCACGAGACCGTACTA